>NZ_VPEG01000095.1:0-3506 GCF_013417275.1 Acinetobacter sp. YH16038
GCATGTTCCGCGTCCTTGCAATACTGTGTTTACATACAGTCTATCGCTTAGCGGAAAGTTCTTTTACCCTCAGCCGAAATGCCTGCCGTTGCTAGACATTGCCAGCCAGTGCCCGTCACTCCCACTCAATAGTTGCCGGCGGCTTTGAGGAAACATCGTAGGTTACCCGCGAAATACCGGGAATCTCATTAATGATGCGGCTAGAAACCGTTTCTAAAAACTCATACGGCAAGTGTGCCCAGCGCGCTGTCATAAAATCGATAGTTTCTACTGCGCGCAATGCCACCACATACTCATAGCGGCGGGCATCGCCCACTACGCCAACCGACTTCACTGGCAAGAATACAGCGAAGGCTTGGCTGGTTTTGTGATACAGGTCAGCGGCATACAGCTCTTCGATAAAGATGGCATCAGCCAAGCGCAACCTGTCGGCATATTCTTTTTTTACTTCGCCAAGAATACGCACACCCAAGCCAGGGCCAGGGAAGGGATGACGGTAAACCATGTCGTAGGGCAGACCTAACTCCATACCGATCTTGCGCACCTCATCTTTAAACAGCTCGCGCAGCGGCTCCACCAGCTTGAGCGTCATAACACATTGATATTAGCTTCAATCTCTAAACCGTTGATTTGGAAATACATAATACCCTATTTGTTCATTCTTTTGTTATTTGTTATATGTTGCGTTATTCCATCAATAATTTTATTCCAATCTTCGAAATGTAGTTCGTGTCCGGTTCCATCAAGCGTTATTAGTTTTGAGCCGTTTATCTTTTCAAGTAAAACTGCTGAATTCTTAAAATGCCATATTTTATCGTCCGTTCCGTGTACAATTAAGGTTGGTTGATTGATTTCGCTCAATCTGTTCCAGTATTCTTCACCACCTTGCAGTGCCGCATGATTGAACATACTTATATAGTTATTAGCTCTTTTAAATTCGGCTCTAATCAGTTTTTCACTTCTTTGTTTGTCAAATTGTTTCCTGCCGCTCATCAATTCAGCACCTTGAATTAAATAATTTGCCACACTGTCTTCATTTGTCCAATCTACGGTTTCAGCTTTTCCGTGAAAATCTAAAATACGCGTATCCATTTCAGGAATTGTGGGGTCTGAGTCGCCCCAAGGACCTGATGAGATTAGTGTTATTGAACTTACCCTGTCGGCATATTTTATTGATGCTATTTGAGAAATCAGTCCGCCCAGTGAAATTCCCACAAAATTGGCTTTGACTATTTTATAGCCGTCCAAAATTGAAATAGCATCATGGGTTAAGTCAACAATATCATAGGGGGTTGAACCCGGTTCGTAATTAGTAGATTTTCCTACGTCCCTATTGTCGTAGCGAATAACAAAAAATCCCTTTTCAGATAGTTTCTGGCAAAATTCAGCATCCCAATACAACATGGATGCCGTTGCTCCCGCAATCAAGAGTATTGCCGGATCTTTTTCACATCCAAAACTTTCGGTAAAAAGTCTTATTCCGTTTTTTTTAACTATTTTCTCTTTCATTTCCTCGCCTTTCTGTTTTATAGATTCATTAGTTTTTGGAAAGAAAAGTCGAGGCTGAACATTTCCGTTTCGTTTATTATTGATTCTGCCTGTGCTTCTCTTCCATAAGCAAACATTTGCTGTTCATAATTTTCAATAGCCTCTTCAATGCTGTTAAATTTCCCATTGGTCAGATTATCCGACAATATCAAGGCATCCATCAACCCACTGTTTACGCCTTGTCCTGCAAAAGGAGGCATCAAATGAGCAGCATCTCCAATCATCGTTATGGGTAATGGACGCTTACTTTTCCAAGACTTATCTAAGGGAAATATTCGTGTCGCTAACCCTACAAAAGATGATGTCAAACGAATCAGTTCTTTGTAGCGTTCGTCCCAATCGGAAAATTTTTTCAGGAGAAAATCAACGACACTATTTCTGTCTTGAAAATCTACCCGCGTTTTGCTTTTCCATTCATCAGGTGTTTTAAAACTTATTCCAAAATGCAATGCACCATTATTATTAGGATTCGCAAATAATAAATTACCTTGATGAGCAGCCATTAGCCGGTTTCCATTGCAAAGCTGAAAAAATCCAGGACAGTTCACCTCCGGTTGATGAATATCGGCTTGTATATTGAAAGTACCTGTTTCTTCAACTTCCGTGTCGGTAACAAATTTTCTTACTTTAGACATTCCACCATTGGCAATAATAACCAGATCTGCTGTTTCACTCGATTTATCCTCAAAAGTTAGTATCCACTTCTCCTTATCAGGTTCAAGGGTAACAAGTTTTCTATCCCAAATGACGGTATCATTTTGTAAACTATTTAATAGGATAGTCCTTAAGTCATTTCTGTTTATTTCAGGATTGTCAAAACGATTTTCGGGTCTTACATTTTTTGTGGTTAAAATATTGCCCTTTTCATCAACAATATTTACACCCATTGGTAAAGCTAAGTCATAATAAGTTTGTAACAATCCCGCTCTTTTCATTGCTTCCTGTCCCGAATCCCTGTGCAGATCAAGTGTCCCACCAAAAATCCTTGCATCTTGGTCTTTGTCTCTCTCGTAAACTGTAATGTCCACGCCGTTTTGCTGTAACAATCTCGCCATTGTTAATCCAACAGGCCCGGCACCAATTATTGTAATTTTTTTATGTTTTAATAAAGTCATATTCTTGTTCGCTGGTTTTAATGTCAACTAATGTCTGTCAATTTAATCACTTTGTTTTTTTAAATTCAAACACGGATTTTCCTGATAACTTTAGCTTTTGCCCTTTTTTTAAGCCGTTCGGAAAGTCAATTGCTAAAATTGCTGTATAATCAATTTCTATTTCAGTGCTGTTGTCAAAATGCCTAAACGATTTAACTGTCTGTGTTCTCTTTGCAAAGTATGTTTTTGCTGTTTCTGCCTGTTGTTTAAACGCTGTTAACCCTTTCAGCGATAACCTTATATCATTATTTTGAATGTTTTCAAAAACAATATTATCGTCAAGGTCTGCAACCATTTTTTTGATATCAAATTGGTTGTATCCATCGATGTAGTTATTGATGATGTTTACTCTGTCGGTCATATTTTGTAATTATTTATCGGTTACATATTGGTGTTGTCTGTAGGTTGTTCTACGATAATTGCCAACTTTTAACTTCTATACGAAGGAACATGTTGGGATACTTGAACTTTCGATTTAGCGCCAACACGAGCAAACCGAAGTTAGCACCTACTCTCTATTCAGCATATTTTTTAAAAATACTTGTGGCAATGTGTCCGCCAAAACCAAAAGTATTACTCATTGCGTAATTCACTTGCCGTTGTTGTGATTGGTGTAACGTCAAGTTAAATATATCCCTATATTCAGGTTCAATATCTACCGAATTGATTGTACGTACAGGAAGAATAAACGCCCTTTTCACCCAAGTCCAACAGCTTTGGACCGCAGTTGACTCTTTCGACACCCCTGCGATGCAACCCAATCCGGCTGACGGGGAGCCAGCAACGCTGAAAATTTACCCTCCT
>NZ_VPEG01000096.1:0-3359 GCF_013417275.1 Acinetobacter sp. YH16038
ATGGCCTTATACGCCCAATGACGGCCCTTCTCGAACATTGTAACGTTACGTCCTAAGCCGACAACTTCGAGCTTCTTCGGAATCCGCTTAGGTAGGTCAACAAAGTCCGCTAGGTAGTCCAGGGAATAAGCCCGCTCTGTCCAGAACGTGGTTCGCCATTGAGGATGTAAGGGGTTCTTGGTAATGAGGTGAGAATAGTTGCGATCTGCCCCCATTTTGAGCGCATAGGCATAGTAAACCGCCTGGGCATACTTGATTGCCTTAATGCTGGAAAAGTCGCTGGTACAAAGCGGTATCTCCAGCTTGTAGCAATGATGGCTATGACCATTAACAGGGTTTTGAGTAGTCCAAAAGGGTTTAGGTAAACCGGCATCAAACCAGGATAAAGCGGCATCTTCTTTGTCATCGTCAAAGACAAAGTAAATTGTGGTCAGGGGTGAATTTATCTGAATGTAGGGCTTTTTAACCGCGATGGATTTAGTACGGATGAGCATGTAGCCAGGCTTCTCATCCATGCAATATGGTTTATTTGGTAGACTCTCGAATAGATCGAGTTGCTGCTGTGTCCCCAATTCCGTTCTAAATTTAGTCAGTGTCGAGTGACTTTTTGTATAATTCATGGGTTTACACTTTAGTAAACCGCCTTTTGTTCTTTGCATATACTAAATTTGTGGTATATGATTATAACAAACACAAGACGGATTCATCTCCTTATTGTTGTTAAAGATACGAGCCTCGATTGATTCCATTCCGCCAAGTTTGAAAATCATCGGGGCTTTCTTTTGTAAGAATATAACTAATCAACAAAAAATTTCAATCAATAAAACTATATAAAATAATAAATTATCAAGATAGTTACGTAAGTTGCGCAAGTTAAATAATCTTATTATTTATAAACTATTGATCTAAATAGAAAACTTTATATAATGAATTTTAAATAAGTTACGTAAGTTAAATAATCAAGATGATAATTTTAGTTGGTGGTGAAAAAGGAGGGTCCGGTAAAAGTTGCCTCGCCCAAAATTTAGCTGTGTATTTACAAGCGAAAAAGAGAGATATTTTATTATTAGATGCTGATCCACAAGGTACTACTACTGATTGGATTAAAGAACGTGATGACAACAATAAAGTAGAAAGTATTCCTTCAGTACAAGCTGCTGGGAATATCCGTCAAATATTATTAGACCTGTCTAAACGCTATCAAGACATTATTATCGATGCAGGTGGTCAAGATTCTGAGGCTTTACGTTCAGCAATGACTATTGCAACTCATATGTTATTGCCATTTCGTCCTAAAAGACGTGATCTAAAAACATTGGTTCATGTTGAAAAGTTGATCCGATTAGCCAAAGCTGTAAATCCAGAGCTTTATACTCGAGCAGTTATTACTCAATGTCCAACTTTACCAAGTCAGTTTCAAAGAATATTAGACGCTAAAGAAGCATGTGAATCTTTTGATTTGATTCCACTTAACAATTTTACGTGTAATCGAAATATCTATGATGATGCTGATGAAAATGGATTATCTGTCTTTGAAATGTCATCTGATGAAAAAGCTAAACAAGAAATTGAACAAATTGCTAAAGAGTTTTTAGGAGATCTTTAATGGCACTTAAAGGCTTAAAAAAATCTGAGCAAAGTTTAAACGAAGAAAAAATCGAGGACTTTATTCAGGGTGCAACCAAACGTGTTAAGAAAATAGAGCCAACACAGCAAACTTATAAAAGATACACCTTCTCTTTAACTGAAGATGTCAATCATCAAATAGATACTCTTTTGGTAAATTGTAGAGTTGCTAAGGCCAATCGTTCTATCATTTTAAAAGCTGCTATTAGTCAACTAGAAAAACTATCTGCTGAAGAACTGCAAAAAATCGTATTAGATAAAATTAAGTAACTTACGTAAGTTACTTAATTTACATAAGTTAATGCTTTAAATTTTTATTAAATAAACTTTTGAAATATTGCTTACTTATCGATCGTGGAACATGAAAGATTGATAAAACAGCCTAAGAGAGCGTGCTTAGGCTGTTTTTACAGATATAAGGCATTGTTTTAAAATGGTTTTTACAAAACGTTTCGTATAAGGTGTATTATGTTAATTTTAGAAATATTAAATAAATAGTTAATTGGAGTTATAGCCAAATCTTCTTGTTAATAACGTATTTTTCCACCAACCCTCTCGACTCAATATAACTTTATCGTCTGTTTTAGTTTTAAAAATATCAAGAATTGAATAATAAAAATTATTTTCAATACGCTCTAACGGCAATTGCTGTAAATGAACATTTCCCCGCTAACAGAAATTTACCTACAAAGCATTTTTCATTAATGACTTTAAAAATTATAAGCTCGAAATTCATATTAATTGTTTTTTTAGATTATTTTCATGGTTTTTATTGGTTTCAATAATAGTTGTTTTTTATTTACTATATGATCCGTACAGCAAGTAAATCATTTTTAATGAGATACTTATCACATTTTTTTGGGAAAATAAAAGCTGATTTTTAATTAAGCCAATTTTTTAATTGGAGTAATTTAGAGTAAAGTATCTAATTTTTTCTAAATAAATTATGTACTTGCTTATTTAATGAGCGTATATTTCCTCGCCTACTTTGATCAAAAGTTCATCCACTTTTTAAGGTTAGGTTGAACTTAAATATTGGATTCAATCTCATGAAAAAAATTACATATGTTTCTTTGCTCATTTCATCTGTACTTGGCTTTTCTGCAGCACAAGCAGCTACTGCCCCAACACAGAACTTTGAAGTGAAATTAACAATCAATGAATCGTGTGAATTTAATTCAGCTACAGATATTGATTTCGGAAGTTTAGATCGTTCAACCGATGTAAACCGTACCCAAACAGGTAAATTAACAGCTACATGTACCATTGGCACACCTTATAAAGTGGTACTGGATAGCGAACGTCAAATGAAGCATAAATCTGACAGTACTTCTGTCGTGGCTTATGATTTATTCCAAGATACCGGTGCACAAAAGATCTGGGGTAAAACAGTTGATCAAGCACTAGAGCAAACCGGTACAGGTAAAGCACAAGAGTTGCCTGTCTATGCGAAATTAAAAGGCAACACAAATGTTAAGGCAGGTGTATATACTGATGTTGTGACTGCTAAAATTACTTACTAATTAAGTTATAAGTAAACAAGGAGAGGCTATTGCAAGGTATATTTGAAAAAATATTAAATCGTCAGCATATCTATATGGTGACTCTTTTAGCTTCTTCCTTTTGTTCTTTAGCACAAGCAGCTAGTCTACAAGTATCTCCCATCCTTGTAGAGTTTTCTTCCCAGGAAAAAGCAAAAGAGCTTTGGCTTACAAACACGGGGAAAACAAATA
>NZ_VPEG01000097.1:0-3274 GCF_013417275.1 Acinetobacter sp. YH16038
ATTTCGTATAAGAGATTTTATGTTAAATTTTTTATATCAAAATTTCAAAGTGTACTGATGAGTACACTTTGAATGGGTTCTAACACCCGAATTTCGTATATGAGATTTTATGTTAAATTTTTGGTGGTGTTTCAAAAAGTATGCTGGCATTAAACGAATCCATTATTGATATAAAAGAACGCTAAATCAAAGGCTTTGTAATGATTTTCAAGCTTTTTGGAGAAGTTGCAGCTTCTCCTAAAGCCTCGCCTGATCCGATGCCGTAATCGACAATTATTGCCTTCTATACCCACAGTGAAAAATTTACCAATCAACTGTTTGCATTCTTTAAAGGTCGTAACAAAGCTATCCCAATGGTCACTTGATATACATGTATAGCTTACACCTAACTGCTTCAATTTTAATTTAAGTCGTTTTGCAGTGGCTAAATCTCGGTTACCCCATACATAAGCAACAATTTCACCTGTTTCTCGATGATAGGCATAAATTAGCCATTGTTTATTTTGCTTATGACCAACAAAAGTCCAAAACTCATCTACTTCAAGGGTTTCATAATGACTTTGCTGTGCTCGAAGTTGATATTTTGATTGGCTAAGTGTCCGTAGAACTTTACCGATACTTACTCTTTCAATTTCTGCTATATCCCTGACACCACTGCCTCGCACCATGAGGTGTAATATTTTGGTTTTGATACCTGAGTGACAGCCTTGATAACTGAGAGCATGATCACCAATAAATTGACGTCTGCATATTTTACATTGGTAATTTTGCTTACCATCTACTTTTGTGCCATTTTTCTTTATACTGTCACTTAGGCAGGCTGGACACTTGATTTCTAGAGTTATTCGCATTTCTCTATTTTATCAAAATCCAACCTGCTTTGTTTCAGCATACTTTTTGAAACACCACCAAAAAATAAACTTATATGGCACTTGCGTAATTCACGACAAAATGTGTCAAGTTTTGAAGAAGAGATGCAGTACTCAAGAATAGCAAGGAACTACACGGAGATGAAAAGCAGGAGGAAAATATTAAAAATGGGTGGTTTTAATAAAAAAAAGAGATGAATAACGCTTGTTACTCATCTCTCAGATAATGGGGGTGTTGAAATAGTGTTAGAAGGACTGCTCCAGACTTTCCAGTTCCATCATTAGTTCCAGCATCTGTTCTTCGGCTGTTTCCAGTTTGGCTTTCAGCTCAGTTTGCTCATTCATCAGTTTGAGCAAATCATTTTTACGTGAGGCATCATATAAAGCACTATCTCCGAGCAAGCTTTGAATTTCAGCCAGTCGCGGCGTAACCTTTGAAATCTGTGTTTCACATTTTTCGATATTTTTACGAATCGGGCGGCTCAGTTCCCGCTGGCGTGCCGCTTCCTTACGCTGTGCTTCTTTGTCCAGTCTGGAAATGGTTGCTTTGACTTCGACCTGAGATTTCACCGGCTCGGCTGGCTTCTGCCCGTTTTTGATCATCTCAATGCGGGCCTGACGTAACCAGTCGGCATAAGCGGTCAGATCACCGTCAAATTCACGGCATTGACCATTATGTACCAGCAGCAATTCATCACAGACACTGGCAATCAGCTGGCGCTCATGCGATACCAGCACCACAGCACCTTCAAAATCCTGCAAGGCCATGGTCAATGCATGACGCATATCCAGATCTAAATGGTTGGTCGGCTCATCCAGAATCAACACGTTTGGACGCTGCCAGACAATCAATGCCAGAGCCAGACGGGCACGTTCACCGCCTGAGAAACTTTCACTTGGCGTATCCATGCGTTCGCCGCTAAAACCAAAACTGCCCAGGAAAGAACGCAGGCTGGCTTCACTGATTTTTTTATCGGCAATACGGGCCAGCTGTAACATCGGGCTGGCATTGCCATCCAGTGCATCCATTTGGTGTTGGGCAAAGTAGCCAATATTGAGCAGTTCTGAATCTTTACGCAGACCCTGAAGCAATTTTAAATCACCGACCAGCGATTTAATCAGGGTGGATTTACCGGCACCATTCATCCCGAGCAAACCAATCCGGCTGCTTGGCGTGATCTGTAAATTGACATTGGTGACAATCAGCTTGTCACCATAACCAATATCGGCATGTTCCAGTTGCAATAAAGGCGAACTCATTTTGGTCGGTTCACGGAAACTGAAGGTAAATGGTGTATCAACATGGGCAGCAGACAGTTCCTGCATACGCTCCAGCTGTTTGATCCGGCTCTGTGCCTGCTTGGCTTTGGTGGCTTTCGCTTTAAAACGGTCAATATATTTTTGCAGATGTGCGCGGGTTTCCAGCTGCTTTTCATAAGCCTGTTGCTGCTGCGCCAGACGTTCACTGCGGGTGCGCTCGAAGGTCGAGTAGTTACCGGTATATAAAATCAGTTCCTGATTTTCAATATGTAAAATATGATCGGTAATCGCATCGAGGAAATCCCGGTCATGCGAAATCAGCACCAGCGTACCTTCATAGGCTTTCAGCCAGTCTTCGAGCCAGAGAATGGCATCCAGGTCTAAATGGTTGGTCGGTTCATCAAGAAGGAGTAAATCGGAACGGCTCATCAGGGTACGCGCCAGATTCAGGCGCATGCGCCAGCCACCAGAAAAACTTGAAACATCCAGTTGGGATTGATGTTCAAAAAAGCCCAGACCGGCCATCAGTTGCGAAGCTTTGGCCGGCGCAGAATAACCTGAAATTTCATCAAAACGGCCATATAAATGGGCCAGTTCTGCATCATCCAGCTGATCTGGCTGCTCCAGTTTCTGTTGAATATCCCAGTATTCTTCATCGCCGGACAAGACGAAATCAATGGCTTTCATATTCAGCGCTTTGATTTCCTGCGCCATATGCGCCACGGTCCATACCGCAGGACGGGTCAACGAACCGGTGTCTGACTCCATGCCACCAAGCAAAGCTGAAAACAGGGTCGATTTCCCGGCACCATTGACACCGGTTAGGCCAATTTTCCATCCTGGGTGTAACTGCATCGACGCTTTTTGAAATAAAACACGTCCACCGCGACGTATAGATAACTGGTCTAACTGAATCATTGAGAAATCAAAGCTAAGAAATAAGATGCGCCTATTCTAAAGGAAAGCCTTGTGAAAATGAAAAATCTTGCGACTTTTACTGAAATGAGCCAGCTTTTAAATATTGTGAATTTATATATTATGGACGAATAAGTTGAGTATAAGCTCTATTTTCAGCATTAACAGTTGTGGTGGTGTTTCAAAAAGTATGCTGAAAAAAAGCAGGTTGGATTTTGATAAAATAGAGA
>NZ_VPEG01000098.1:0-2615 GCF_013417275.1 Acinetobacter sp. YH16038
GTAAGCGTCCGCTGAATCCCATGCCTATTTTTTAATTTTGGTCGGATTTCCAGCGGTGTGGCAGTAATTCTTCTATTTGGGTCACTTTATGCGTCGGCAGCCTTTTCAGCACATCACTTAAATAGGCATACGGATCCAGTCCATTCAGCTTTGCTGACTGGATTAAAGTCATGATATTGGCAGCTCGTTGGCCGCTGCGCAGCGAGCCAGCAAACAGCCAGTTCTTACGTCCCAACGCCCAGGGGCGCATCTGATTTTCAATCCAGTTATTATCTATAGGCAAATTACCATCATCCAGATAGCGGCAGAGTGCCTGCCAACGTTTTAGGTTGTAATTGATCGCCTTGGCAGTTGGAGAACTCGATGGCACCGTCAGATAATGTTGGTTGAGCCATTCATACAGTTGTTGCATCACCGGTTGACTATGCTTTTGCCGATATTCGCGGCGATGTTCTGCTGTACCATCGGTCTTTTTCCTGAGTTCTGCTTCTATGGCATACAGTTTCTGAATCAGCACTAATGCCTGTTCAGCGATCTGACTTTTCCCGGTCACATGCAGTTCATGAAATTTACGACGTGCATGTGCCATGCAGCCCACCTCAATGACATCGCCTGATTTAAAGCGTGCTTTATAACCACTGTAATCATCACAGACCAGATGACCCTGCCAGCCATTCAGGAACGCTTCAGCATGCTGACCTGAACGACTATCCTGAAAGTCATAGATCACTGCCTGAACTGGATTGTACTGTGTAGTGGCATAGGCCCAGACATAACCTTTCTTCGGTTTTTTCTCATCATCACCCATCCGCATGATGGTGACCGGCGTTTCATCGGCATGGATCACCCGCTGTTGCAGCACCACCTGTTTTAAGGCATTGGCCAGAGGTTCCAGTTCCACACCGCAGCGACCAATCCAGTCAGATAAAGTAGATCTGGACAGATCAATGCCCGCCCGCTGATAGATCAGGCGCTGACGGTACAGCGGCAAATGATCGGCATACTTCGATACCAGCACATGGCTGAGCAGTTCAGGACTGGCAATACCTTTATCAATCACATAGGCGGGCATCGCTTGCTGAGTCAGGGTGTCACACTGATCACAGACCCATTTGCCACGTACATGCTGTTCCTTATAGAACTGTGCCGGTCTGAAATGCAGTTTTTCACTGATATCTTCGCCGATACGACGTAACTGGCAGCCACAACTGCATTGGGTTGATGCAGGTTCATGCTCAATACGGATGGTGTGTAGATGATCTGGCAGCAGTCGACGTTTAGGTTTGTTGACTGTGGCTTTCTGTGTCGCTGCATCGGTTTTATCTGCATTTAATCGTTCTAATTCTAGATCAACGGCTGCGATATCTTCTTCGACCGCTTCGTCCCATAGATGGATTTGTTTTGCGGTAAGATGTTCGTTTTTACTGCCGAATTTATGCTTTTTAAACAGCGCCAGTTCATGCTCGTATTTTTGATTGAGAATAGAAAGATGCTGAACTTTAGAATCTAATTGCTGATTGGTGACTTCAAGATGTTGAACTTTGGCATCTAATTGTTGATTTGATACTTCCAGATGTTGGACTTGAGCATCTAATTGTTGTTTATCTTCTGCGAGTTGTTGATGCTGCATCGCCAACTGCCGGGTAAATTCCAGCAGTTGTTCATGGGTCAGTTGGCTTAAATCAGGCAGCATTTTCATGACCGCAGTATGCCTGAGGTCATGACGCAGAGGAAATAGAACGTTTGGAGAATAGCAGAATGTAGCAGCCTAGTTTAGAGCATTGTTACCACTTGCTGTCGTCCAATGCGCTGCCAGGGCAAACCCTGAATTAGTGCCTGTAACTGTTCTGGACTGAGAGCTACGTTTTCACCCTGGTGAACTTTAGCCCAGTGGAATTTTCCCTGTTCCAGCCGCCTGGCACACAGCCAGATGCCCAGTCCATCATGTACCAGCACTTTCATACGATGGCCACGTTTATTACAGAACAGGTAGGCGCAATGCGGTTTGATTGAGCCAAAGGCTTTCATAATCTGCGCCATGGCCGTATCCATACCCGCACGCATGTCCATGGGCTGGGTAGACAACCAGATTTCATCGATACGGATCATTTGATCAAGCCCTGAAGTAAAAGCAGTAATTCAGTTGCAGACTCCACCGGCCATTCGATTTCGATCATCTGATCCCTTACGGAACCTTGTTCATCATGTAATGGAATCCTGATATGAGCGGTAGCTTTCTTTTCTGGCACAGGTGGCGGAGGTGCTTCTTGTTTGATTGGCGTCGGGTGAAGAATGACGGGAAGGAAGTCGGTCTGTGGAATGGATGAGATTGTTAATGATGGAACCATTGATCTGGACTGACGAATCCATTTATGCAACAGATTGGCATTGATCTGATGTTGCATTGCGACCTTAGCCACCGATGTATCTGGCTGCTGGCATTGCTGAATAAGTTGATGTTTAAATTCAGCCGTGAAGGTTCGACGGGGCTTTTTTAGCGTTGGTGCAGTGTCTATAACTGTCTTTAAATCCATAAATAGGTGTCCACTTAAATTTTAGTGGACACTATCGCGGTATTAATGAGTTAGAAAAAGTGGGGCTCAGCGGACGCTTAC
>NZ_VPEG01000099.1:0-2571 GCF_013417275.1 Acinetobacter sp. YH16038
CTTACGGACAAGAGCTAACAATTCTTCATCTTCTTCTGAAAGCAAAGCTTTTTTGACAGGTAGTTTCCCAGTCGTAGCAACATACTCAAGAATACTAGTAAAGAAATCTGTAGGTGCAATACCTTGTTCTTTAAGGATGGAATAGGATTTTTCTTTAAGGGCTTCATCGACCCTGAAGTTAACAGTAGCCATCATATCTCCCAGTTATTTAATGTACTAGGAGTACTGTAATGCAAATTGCATTACAAGTCGACTTCGTATAACCGCCATTATGTTAAATATGAGCAATTTTGTACTAGATACTTTTAATTATATTGATAAGTTAGATTTTTTAATTTCTTAAAGGCACAACTTTGAAAACAATTGGTTTATTAGGCGGAATGAGTTGGGAATCTACAGATCTTTACTATCAACAAATCAATAAAATGGTTCAAATGAAGCTAGGAAAATTACATTCTGCTAAGGTTGTTCTTATCAGCGTTGATTTTGCTGAAATTGAAGAATTACAACATAAGGGACTCTGGGATGAAGCTGGATTTTATTTAAAAGATAAAGCTATTCAACTAGAAAAAGGAGGGGCCGATGGTATTGTACTTTGTACAAATACGATGCATAAAGTGGCTTCTTATATTGAGAATTCAACTACTATTCCATTTATTCATATTGCCGATGCAACAGCTACGGAAATTTTAAGTCAAAATATTAAAAAAATTGGTCTGCTTGGTACAGCTTTTACTATGGAACAAGATTTTTATAAAAACAGATTAGAAGAAAAAGGACTTGAAGTAATAACGCCAAATGAAACAAATAGAAAAGTTGTGCACGATATTATTTATAATGAATTATGTTTAGGGGTTATAAACAAAGAGTCTCAAAAGAAATATATCAATGTTGTCGAAGATTTAATATCTTCTGGAGCAGAAGGAGTTATCTTAGGGTGCACAGAGATTTGTATGCTTATTGGAGATATTAAATTTTCAGTCCCTCTCTTTGATACTACTTCTATACATGCAAAAGCAGCTGTAGATTTTGTCTTATCATAAAGTTTCTCTAAAATTAACATAATACACGTTATACGAAAGGCCCTATTTACGGGCCTTTTAATCATCTGATTAACATAAAATCTCTTATACGCAGTGGCGGCTAACGCCACTATACAAGGCAACAGACCATACACTTTTTTTAAAACTTGATCTTGGATCTTACTTTAGTCAGTAGCTGATCAAGCAAATTTTGATTTTTGGATAAGTCCAACAGTAAGCCATTTAATTTTGTTTGGATCTCTTTCGGATCAGTCACCTCACCACTCATAAGATTTTTCAACAAACCACCAATCTTGTTGAAATCCTCCTTTATGCTACGAATTTCCTGAAACGATTGAACATCTATCAAACTTTTGGGCTGATAGCTTAAACCCAAATCACGTGCATATTGAGAAACCGATAAATTAGCCTGAGCAGCATTTGCTTCAATCTGCTTTTTTTCTTCATCAGTTACGACCACTTTAATGATCTTTTGGCGTATCCGTTTTGGCTTTTTCTTTTCATTCATTTTCATCATTTCCATTGTCATTTGGCTATGCCAAAAGCTCCGCAGGACAAGATTCCACGTTGAGCTTGAAAAGCGAATAAGCAGGAGTAATGGGTGTCAAAATGCTAGCATGTTGACCAACATTACACATCTTGCCTGTTTCACCTTAATTAGGTTTCGCACTTAATCGCATATAATCGCACATAAAAGAGATTAAAAGCTTATAAAATTTTATAATCGCACTTAAAAGCATATAATTGCATATAAAAGCTCTTGATCGCATATAATTGCACTTAATCGCATATAATTGCACTTAATCGCATATAATTGCACTTAATCGCATAAAAATAGGAATGAGGAGATCTAAATGGTTACTCGACATGGAGCAAAAAGATTCATCACTGCGGCTTTGCCTGAAATAGAAAAACGGTTAAAAGCAGGCTACACCATCAAAGAAATACATGCAGATTTACCAGATCTCGCCAACAATATTTCTTACAGTGCGCTATTAAGAAATTTGCAGAAAATGGGCATCAGCGAAAAAATGCCGCACCAGGGAAAAACACAAAACATCAAAGTTTCCCAAAATGAGACCAAAGCTGGAAGAAATCAGCAAACCTCTTTTTCTTATGATCCACATACAACAGGAAAGGATCTTATTTAAAAAAATAATATGCCTTTAAAGGTGCTTTAATTGCGATTACAGCTCGATTAATAAAGAAAGGTACAGAACGAGTGTCTACGAGTGAAATCGCTGAAATTCGCGCTTAGATCCCCTGAAAAACTGCTTTTTAGGCTGTGAAGCCTAAATAAGCGTAAATCACATGCAGAAAATTGACCCTAGATCGAGCGAAGCGAGTAAAAAGCTCATGAGCGAAGCGAATTCCGAGCTGCTTTTGCTTTTTCTTAAAGTCACAACCCAATGAGCCAAAAAATTGCCCCAACGAATCGAGCGAAAGCGAGATTCAATAGAGTTTGAGCGCAGCGAAAACCAAGGGCAATTTTTCCTTTCCTGGGCTTTTAATTATTTTTAAAGTTTTT
>NZ_VPEG01000100.1:0-2569 GCF_013417275.1 Acinetobacter sp. YH16038
CCTCAATAGAGGCTATCTGGATAACTGAATTCTTTAACTGTTGGCCCAAATCAGTTAAGTATTCAAATTTTTCAAGTCGGTCGAAGGATTCGATATTCAAAAGATCGATATAAGTCTGTAAATCATGCTGAATCACCCTAAAAGGTTCAGTCATTTGACGATCTTGCAATAAGGCTTGCAGCATTTTCTGTTGTAAAAACAATAATTTTTCTTGAGCATACCAATGCTGCCGTGTCCGTGGTGTTTCAGCTTGCGTGCTCAACTCTTCAATCTCTTGACGATTTTTTAATTCAGCCTCGTAAAATGAACGATACAACTCATAATGATTTTCAGCACGTAACCGGTTAATTTCAGCAGTCATTCTTTCCCGTTCGGCCACTAATTCCGGCTCTTTCTCACGCGCAAAACGCACCGCCTTATTCATCACGGGGACATCTTGCAACTGCGTCCCATACTTTTGATTGTAATCCCGATTCGACAAACAACTGACCAAACTAGGCACTTCCACCTGAATACCACGGATCTCCACCATTTTGATGGGGGCATAACGCCTCAAACTGTCATTAATCAATTCTTCAGTCTTCTGCCTATACAACTTCAGCTGCGCTTTCCCCATCCCCAATACATCAGCCGTCAGCTTTTGCGCGCCACCTTTCTGCGGATCCTTCGGGTTATAACGCTTAAAAAACTGCTCAGCTGTCCGATCGATCCCATCCACATGCCGTTCACTATACATAAAATGCAAATGCGGTTGCTCTTGCCCACCCAACGATCCAACATGATTATGAATGGCACACGTAAAGGGATAGCTATAGCGGTCTGCAAACTCAGTAATAAATGCCTCGGCCAATTCAATCCGCTGCGCCTGGTTCAACTCTTTCGGTAAAGCCACCACCAAACTGGAACAGGTACGACCATTACTGCGTTCATAAATATCTGCAGTGTCCCAAAACTCAGCCGGATTTCCTTCAGCAAAATTTGGCAGATTGCCGGATCTCACAAATTCGATCTGTTCTGAGGCACTTTCTTTATAATTTTTAAAATGCGAAGTCCGGGTAATGTAGTGAAACCGGTTCTTGGCCGTGGCAGCATTTTTTACTTTCCCCGATCGGGTTTTCACGGCCTTTTTGCTTGTGTGTTCCAGGTTGCAATAGAACATAATCCCACCTTCAAATTCACGGAGCCTCGCAGAGCCTGCGGAGCACGAGGAGAAGTGTTTTTAATTCGATATAATTGCGTAGTAATTATATCGAATTAAAAACACGGAAACGAGCTTAAGAATTAAATAAAATGTTCCCACATTTTATTTAATTCTTCCCGTGCCAGCCTATGCTAAACTGAAAACACAAAAACCTCACCCATTTTATGCTGGAGAATGCGATGGCGGCACGTGGAAGACCTGCGAAAATACTCACCTCAAATGACCTCACCACATTGCAGCAATTCCTGGAGAAACTTCCCTTCCTCAAGAAAAAACAGCAACAGGCTTTAACCCTACTCCAGCAATCCAATGACAGATTCAATGACAAACAACTCAGTCTGCTCAAAACAGTCGACCGGGAGAAAAATCAGTTTCTAACAAGACAGGCACTCATTGAACAAATCAAACTGAAGGACAAAAACCAACAGCCCCTCTTGGCCAACGAAATTGAAATTCTGACCTTACTCAATCAAACAATGGATCAGGATAATTTCTTCCGCCTAGATCGCGCCCTAGAGTCTTACCAGAAAATTGAAAAAGCAGCCCTAGACAATCGAATCCGGCTGGAGAATGAACACAAACGTGAAATTTTGCAGAAAAGTCACAAAGAACTGACAGAAGCCCAGAAAAAACGCAATGCAGAAAACCAACTCAAATACGCGATAGGAGGTGTAGTTCAATCGCTTTATAAAGACCTCAATCTTCAGATCCAGCACAGTGATATTCCCCTGCTCAGAGATGCCCTCCTACAGAGCATTATTTGGGAAAGAGCCATTAAAGAAACCACACTCTATAAAGAGATCAAAAACAACACCGAAGACCTCAAGGAAGAAACAAAATTATTCCAGCGTATGGTTGAAGATTTGCCAACCTATAAAATCAATGGGCAAGAGTTTCACAAAGTACTCATCCAAAAGCACCGTGGAAAGCCATAAAATGCGATTACAGCCTGTTTTTGGCTTAATCCTACCCATCCCTAATAAAAAATGTAATCAGGGCTAAAAATGCGAAATAGGCCCTTTTACGCTTTACCTAATACAAATCCTTAATTTATAAACTAAGAAATATCCTTAAAACTCAAATTAAATACCTAAAAGGTATCTATAGAGCGAGTGTCTACGAGCGACACAATGAAAAGTCGCGCCTAGACCCTTTGAAAAACCGCTTTTTAAGGCTGTATAGCCTAAAAAAGCATAAATCACATGCTAAACCTGGTTTCTAGATCGAGCATAGCGAGCAAAAAGCTTTATGAGCGCAGCGAATTCATTATGCTCTTGCCTTTGCTTTTGCTCTTTTTAATTCACGGAAACATGAACCAAAAAATTGCCCCTAGAATCGAGCGAAAGCGAGATTCAATAGAGTTTGAGC
>NZ_VPEG01000101.1:0-2550 GCF_013417275.1 Acinetobacter sp. YH16038
AAAAAAAACAGTGAGTTAGGCTTGCCTACTCGCTGTTTTTTCTTTCTCTTGATACTATTGATTAAAGTGGGGACAAAAATTGACTAAAAAAGGCAATAAAAAAGCCCATAATTCGGCTGCTTTGGCGGGCGTTGAATTACAGGCTTTGGAATCTTCTTGCGAAGATCAACATTCGGATAGAATAACACGTTTTGCGACTTTAAAACATAGGGCTAAAAACCAAGAAAACTATCTTTTTACACTAGCCAAGTTTAAAGAGAACTATGTTAAAGACGTTAAAAACGATGAATCTATTGCGGCTCTTAAATCTGCCCAAAAATTGAATGAGTGCGGAAACTATCTGCTATTCAAAAATTTCTATACTTTGGGTGAAATCAAACTAACAAAAATCCAAACATGCGGGCAGCATTTGCTTTGCCCTTTCTGCGCTGCTATTCGTGCCTCCCGTGCTGTTACTCGATACGTTCAACGTATTGATGAAGTATTAACGCAAAATCGCAAGCTCAAGCCCGTTCTAATCACGCTCACAGTAAAAAACGGTTCTGACCTACGGGAACGTGCCGACCATCTTCTAAACGCCTTTAGGAAGCTCCTAGAGCGTCGTAGAGACTTCATCAAGAAGGGTCGAGGGTACAACGAGTTTTGTAAGGTTCAGGGCGCTATGTACTCATACGAAAACACGTATAACGAAAAAACAGGTGAATGGCATCCCCATATTCACATGTTTGCACTGGTGGATAGCTGGATTGATCAGCAAGAGTTTGCGGAATATTGGCAAAGCCTCACTGGTGATTCTTATATTGTAGACGTTCGCAGGGCGAAAAAAGAAAAGGGTTCAGGCTATGCGGGAGCAGCAGCAGAGGTCTGTAAGTACGCTTTAAAGTTTGGTGATCTATCGGTTGAAAAGACTTGGGAGGCTTTTAAGATTCTCAAGGGGCGTCGCTTAACTGGCTCATTTGGTCTTTTATGGGGTGTCAAAATCCCTGAAGAAGCTACGGACGAACTTCCAGACGATCAGTCTTTGCCATATCTCGAAATGCTTTACAAATTCAACTATGCCAAGCATTCATACTATGACTTGATTGTTACACGCAACGTAGAGCCAAAGGCGAAAGCGGAACTAGGAGGAGGAGGAGGAGTTGCGACGACGACCGACCGACGTTGTGAAGCTGTAGCATTGGCGACTAAGGACGAAGCTATCATTTTCGGTCGTGGCGAGGGCACGCAGCACGTGAAAATGAAGCGAGGACGCAAAAAAGCCCACTGGAGAATCCCACCTGCTACCCGTGTTCGGGTTCGGCAACGAATCCGAAGATGGGACGGATATTTATATAATATTGACCTATTCCCGTATGTTGAGCATAGGCTATTAGCTTTTATTGGTTAGCCTGTTTCTTGAGAAACGCGTAAGCGTGCATTCTGAAAATTCTACTGCAACACGTAAGAGTTAGAGCAGGCGGAGTGCCTGCGAACTGACGCAATAAAAACTCTTAACTTTCCTTTCCCTGATTACAAAGCTCCCCTTAGCACCTAAGTGGGAGCTTTTAGCAATCCCGCAGGGTTGCGCCACAAAGAATAATGATATATAAATAACTCACCAGTTAAGCTACTTTAATTTTTTTACATATACAGGGTATATCATTATGACTGAGCCAACTAATTTAGATTTGTTTGTTGCTGAACTTAAAAAAACAGGTCGTTCTAGCTATCACGGTGCATATTTTCAAGTTCCTTTCCGTATCCAATTGCATCTTCATGCGAAAGTTGAATCTCTTGCAAAACACTTAAACAGCTCTCGAAATAAAGTCTTGAATGATCTTTTGGCTATTGCTCTTGATCAGGTTTATTTATCTTTAAATCTCGATGAAGACACTTTGCATGACATTCAGGTTGAGGAGGGGCGGATTCTTCAGGATTTATTGAAGGATCGCCAGTCAATCAATTCTGGAGATATGGCGGATGACTAATTTTGAGGTTACGGCTAACAAGCCTATGGCTTCACTTGATGAAGCTGCTTCATATTTTAAAAAAGTGTTGCAGGAGCATTTAGATAAAAAACGTGACATCACGTTATTTGCTATTGCTGTTGTTGAGGGTCGATTAAAAGTGATTGAGGGTTTTCCAAGATGATTAAGTTAGAGGGAACAGTATTAAACGTCTTTACTCAACAAGGCGGAACAAACAAGAAAGGCGAAGCCTTTGAAGATCGTGACAAGGTGCAAATTTTGGGAGCTATGGAGCTTCCAAACGGTGATGTAAAAAATGAGCTTTTTACATTATCAGTCGAAAATCATCGTGATTTTATCGACTTCTTAAATCAAAAAATTTCTATTGCTGTTGGAGCAATGGCAAGCGGACGTAATGTGATTTTTTATGTCGCAAAAGGCGCACAGCCTGAATTAGCAAAAACCGTGTGAAACACGAAAAAAAACAGTGAGTTAGGCTTGCCTACTCGCTGTTTTTTCTTTCTCTTGATACTATTGATTAAAGTGGGGACAAAAATTGACTAAAAAAGGCAATAAAAAAGCCCATAATTCGGCTGCTTTGGCG
>NZ_VPEG01000102.1:0-2549 GCF_013417275.1 Acinetobacter sp. YH16038
AAATGTATATCCTTTTATATTAAGTTGAACTTCTTGTATCTCTTTATCTTCAATTATTTCTAATAGTAAACTTACTCTATCTCTATACTTTCTATCATTCCTAAAGCTATTAATTCGATGAGTAGCTAAATCATCTCTATTAAAAAGGTCTTTATAGTTAATTGAACTATCTATTTTTCCATATCTATACATATAGTCATTTTTTAAATCTTCTACTATTTTTAAAATTTCTTTTGTTTCATTAGCTATAACTTCCTTTCCTTTCTGATCATGCCATTTTTTGTAAATATAAATAGCAACTATTATTGGTGATGCTATGGTTGCTGCTACTCCTAAATAAGTTCCCATCACATCTTGATAGGTAGCAATAATTGACCAATCCCAACTACATACATCCATACATTACTCCTTTAAAACTCTATATACAGTAGCAACGCCACAACCTACAGCTTTAGCTATTTCTTCTTTTGTTAAGCCTTTATTACTTAACTCTCTAATACGATCATGTTTAGCTGTATCTGCTTTCTTACCTGTAGGCTTGTATCCGCTTCTCTCTAAACCTTGTTTAATTCGTTCTATACGCTTTTCATTGTCTAATCGAGCCATAGTAGCTAACAAATCAATTAACAGGTTATTAACTAAATTCAGGATAGAGCTTGTAATGGTATCATCTGTATTCAGCAGTACATGAGTAGTTGGCAGATCAGCAACAACTAGCTTCAATCCTTTCTCTTTTATACGTCCTTTCAATACTTCAAACTCATTTTGTTTTAAACGTGATAAGCGGTCTACACTCTCAACAAGCAATGTATCTCCGTTCTCTGCATCTGCTAATAATTTATTTAATACAGGTCTATCTAGCTTTGTACCTGATTCATTCTCTACATATTCAACAGTAACGCCGTTTATGGTACTAGCAAACTCTTTTAAGCTATCTAATGCTCTCTCTGCATCTTGGTCTTTTGTACTAGCTCTTACATATATTCTTACTGTCATTATCATATAACATTATATCTTTAAGTCTTATGATAATACTATCATTTAATTATCAATACAACTCTAATGATAGATATATTCTCATTTAATTTGATTATTATTTCAGTATAGTCTAATGATAGCTTTTATCAGTCTTAAATACTTATAATGCTATATTCAGTTTACTTTTGAATAATTAAGAGATTTTTATGAAAAAAATATTAATCATCGGGTTAGTAAGTCTTTTTACTATAGGTTGTGCAACAACATCAGGATTAAATCCACAGACAGCAGTAAGTAATTTTGATGGTGTAAAAAGTGTAGCAATTGCTCCGCATGGTGCAGCATGTAAAAGCATGGTGTGCCCAATGGTTGGTGCATCATGGTTAGATAATCATCCTGATAATGTTGGTATTACTATTCAACTATTCAATGAAATAGCAAATATTCACTCAGTATCTTTTAATATTGATGGGGAAATTATTAATATAAAGAATGATCATGCTACTAGTTTTGATCAAGCTGTAGGGGCTAACTATTCACAAGCTACAATGGTTGTAAGTTACAGTATTTTAACTAAAATTCTGCAATCAAAAAGAACATGGATGAAAGTATCAACTAGCAAAGGCGCACATGAAGTAGCCATTGTAGATGGTACTGTAGATAGTAAGGCTTTTAATGCACTTAAAAGATTTGATGCTCAAGTAAAAGAAGCATCTGCTAAATAGTTATAGACTTACTACCTTTTAGTGTAGGCGGTGCAAAATAATTTGCATCGTTCTTCTCTCTCTACGTGAATGAGTGAGCATAATTGCCTTGCTAATTTATTTCTATTCACGTACAGCGTTCAATCTGATAGGCTTATAAGCAATAAACAAGTAAATGTTGGTATTGAATATGGCAATTACAACTAAACCTCGTGGCAACCTATCTAAAGCTGTAGTATTAGAATTAGTAAAGGATGCAGCTCCTGAACAGATAGCAACTCTATTTACAGGTAAAGATAATAAACCTTGTACATTGGTATCACGTACTCGTACAGTAGAGCTATTAGGTTTAACAGGTGCTAAAAAGAAAGCTGTAGAAGAATATACATACCCTGCTAAACGTAAACCTCGTAAAGCTGTAGTTAAACGTGGTACTGATTCAAATACAGTTAGCAAGGATGACTATAAAGACTTGAGCAATGACAAACTAATCAGCTCTATTAAAGAATACAAAGCTAAACTTAAGGCTATGGAAGAACAACTATCTGAACGTCTTAAATAACAGACAATAAAAAAGGGGGCTTATATAGCTCCCTTATTTGTTGCTAGGTACATATCCCACACTTTCTAGGTATGTCATCCATTCCTTAATATAGAAAGCATCTGATAGCATTGTAGCTATTCGTTCTGCATAATCTTCTATACTCTCTCCAACATTAGCCTTGTAATGGTTTTGGAAAGCTATATCTCTACTTAACTTATCACCAAACATAAGGCAGTGTTTAATACTTAGTCCTGTAAACATATCTACAGTATTCTTATCTTTACTCTCTTTCTGCTTCTTCTCTTTCTTCTTAATAAACTTAA
>NZ_VPEG01000103.1:0-2526 GCF_013417275.1 Acinetobacter sp. YH16038
AAATAAACACAGATTTAACTAGACCGATTGTCATTCTTAGATTTATAAAGTATTGAATTTATTTGAATAATAGTTATGAATAACAAAAAAGCCTAACAACTTATTTAAGTTATTAAGCTTTTTGTTTGAAACTTTACTAGCCGTGCCTAGATAAACGATATTTGACTCTTACAGTCTGACCTCGCTTGACGGTGCTGCCGGGCTCTGGGCGTTAGCCCTATCTTTAAAGACCATTGAGCACATGAATGGTCTATCTGTAGTATACAGTTATAAATAAAAGTTTACATTAACTTTTGTGATTTTTAGTGATTTTTGGTGACATTGAATGATTTCTAGTTATTTACTGCCCAGTTTTCCTAAAAGACAGATTGCTTTAATTTGTTCACTTATTTCCATTTCTTTAAGTAAGTTATAAGCACTTGTTAAGGTTGTACCACTTGCCAATAAATCATCGACAAGAAGTATAGATTTTCCTTTCATTTCCGTAACTTTTTCAATTTGAGTCGGATCTATTTTCAAAGGACGAATAAACATTCTGTCCTTTGTTGCGACTTCTTTCATAGAAAAAGCTTTATTGGGATTATTGGTTAGATCTCTTTCGAGGGAGCGACGTAAGGCAATGATATCTTTTTTGTATTTTGGGGTTAATGGAAGATCTTGTAGGTCAGAATAGACTTCGAGAATAGTTTTTTTAGAAAAGATATTATTAAGAAGAACTTGCAAAATTATTGTCCCAGCCGACACAGCTGTAGCTCCTCTTAAAAAAGAGGCTTTTTTTTAATCAAACCCGAGTTGCGCTATGATTTTAGGGATCAATCATCTTGTTTCTCCATATCTTAAACAAGCTGATGCGTTGACCTGTGTCAAATATTCAATCATTAAGCACTTAATCAATTGCCTTGTCGTCACCTCAAAAGTCGCATCAATTGATCGGCTGTTTGAGCAATCAAACCAAACATCAAATGACTCATCACCTTAGCGTGACCTCGATAATAAATCACCCGACCGCCAAACTCATCCTTTAAACGGGCATTACTGCGTTCAGCACTGCTACGGGTTTTATATCGCTGTGCTTCCGCTTTGCAAAATTCTATTTTTTCACCCTGACGCTTGTTGTGATCAATCAACGGAACACGACCTCTTGATCTCACAAACTCTCGAATATCCGTACTACAATAACCTGCATCCATCAGCTCATAACATGCCGTAACACGCTGTTCACTCATCAACGATAACGGCAGGGCAACACGACTATCATGAACGACCGCACCCGTCAGATAAGCACTGATCACTACACCACAACATGCTGTATCTAAATGAAGCTTGTAGCCTTTGGTACTCTCAGAATACCCTTTTGAGTTCGTTTTTGTGCCAACAGAACAGCCCGTAGGTAAATCTCGGAGCATTTCAGGAAGTGTCTGTGTGAGTTGAATCTGAATGGCAGTTAATATTTTAGTGGTCAAGGTCTTAGGCGAGTTGAATGCAGGGCGACCTCGTTTTTTGGCAGGCGGTTTTACAACAGGAGGGAGAACTATTTTCTCAACACCTTCGCGTGCTGGAATCATGGTTGCATCACGGCTAATATGACCGATTAACGTATCCGCAAGATTGGACTTCACCATCTGCTCATGAACGCGAGTGGTTAGTTTACGCGCTGCAAATTCAGCAAAAACACGGCTAAATGTCCCTTCGCTGGGTAGTTTTTTATACAGATTGAAGCCGCAAATTCGCCGCAATCTACGATCAACTTCTAGGCGTTCAATCAAGCCCCGTGTGGTGACGATACCAAGTTCAGCTTTTGCAATAAAGGCACATGCCAAAGCGCAGCGGTCAGCAGGAGGTCTTCCCACAGCACACCCTTGATATTGGTATACCAAGGATTCGATGTCACTCCACTCGAGCACACGAATAATGCGTTCGAGCTTTGAGCTGATGCCGTCTAAATCGGCTGCGACTAAAGGAATAAGTTCGTATTGTAAGGCTTGAAACCGTTGTTTGAGAAAAGGGCTTAATGTAGTATTCATGCTGTAGATGTTAGGGTGTTGGTTTAGAAGCTCATTTTAACATCTACAACTTTTTTCAAAAAATGTTAATTCAGGCTGTTTGTGGAGTTTTGCAAGTGCCTCTATATAGAGAAATTGCAGAATTTTTCAAGAAAAATGCAAGGATATTTTGGGCAGAATGGTCAATCGACTTTATAGCTTCAAGACATTGTTTCCTGCAACGCAGTGTTCTATGGCGTTTATTTAAGCAAAATGGATCACTATGTTATTATTACGCCGTTTAAAAAATTCTCTCGATTTAAGCATTTTGCTTACAAGTACCAGGTCCTCATATGATTAAGTGGATTATCCTGGCGATCTTTGTCATTTCTGCGTTTTATATTCAACAACGCGGCAAAGTTCGTCACTCATTTTACCGCCAGTTTTTTGATCACTCGACTTTGCTCGCGCCGATTAATTTTCTGATGTATACGCTCTCTCAAGTGCCACGTCAGCCCTATATTAACACTCAGCAATCGAACGA
>NZ_VPEG01000104.1:0-2506 GCF_013417275.1 Acinetobacter sp. YH16038
AAATATTAACCAAAAAATTGCCCCTCGAATCGAGCGAAGCGAGATTCAATAGAGTTTGAGCGTAGCGAAAACCAAGGGCAATTTTTCATGGTTTAGGCTTTTAATTATTTTTAATCTTTTAAATGCTTTTAAGTAAGCTGTAATCCTTTATACACAAGGGTTTCATAACTAATAAAACTAGGTTTATCGACCCATAAAACTAGGTTTATCGACCCATAAAACTAGGTTTATCGACCCATAAAACTAGGTTTATCGACCTTAAAACTAGGTTTATCGACCTCAAATCAAGTTGATTTACAAATCCATTAAAATAGTCTATTGTACAACCTAGTTTAATTATAAATTTATTATTAGAAATGAGTGAATTAATCGTAAAGGATAATGCTTTAATTCAAGCTAGCTATACCCTAGATACAGTTGAACAAAGGCTGATCCTATTAGCCATTGCTGAAGCTCGAGAAACAGGACACGGGATAACTGAAAATAGTCTTTTAGAAGTACATGCAAGTAGTTATATAAATACTTTTAATGTCGAGAAACATACCGCTTATACCGTACTCAGAGAGGCATCTAAAAGCTTATTTGATCGCTATGTCACATATCATGACATTAATCCTAAGACAGGTAAGGATCGTAGCTTTCATTGTCGTTGGGTCGATAAAATTGGATATGAACCTCAAACAGGGATCGTTTTCCTACGTTTCACGCAAGACATTGTTCCACTCATAACTCGACTGGAAGAAAACTTCACTAAATATGAATTGGAGCAGGTTTCTAGATTAACTAGCTCTTATGCTATTCGACTATACGAGTTATTAATTCAATGGAGATCTGCCGGAAAAACGCCACTTTTTGATCTATCTATCTTTAGACAACAACTTGGTGTCAAACCTCATCAATACAAAACAATGAGTAACTTTAAAACATATGTTTTAGATTTTGCTCTTAAGCAGGTAAATGAGTTAACAGATATAACAGCTAAATATGAGCAACATAAAAAAGGGCGTTCTATTTCAGGTTTTTCATTCACTTTCAAACAGAAAAAAATGAGTAATCTGCCAATAAAAAATAAGCGTGACCCAGACACTATAGATATTTTCTCAAAAATGACAGATGCTCAACGCCATCTGTTTTCCCACAAACTGTCAGAACTTCCTGAAATGGGAAAATATTCTCATGGTACAGAAAGCTATCCGCAATTCGCTGTACGCATTGCAGAAATGCTTCAAAACCCAGAAAAGTTTAAAGAACTCTATCCTTATCTCCAAAAAGTAGGCTTTAAAGCTGCATAGAAGATAGACTTGCTGATTTGTCTATTAGACAGTCTAATAGACACTAATTTTTTACAAGATTAGGCAGAGATTTACACATGAAAAGCCTTACAGTTCTTGAGCTTTCTAAGCTATACAATATTAATCGACAAACCATTTACAACAATATAAGGAAAGGTATTTTAAGTAAAAATTCTGATAATAAGATTGATCTTGCAGAAGCGATCCGGGTATTTGGTGAGCCAGTACAAAAACAGAGTGTAAAAGAAACTGTAAAAGTAGACAGTCCAAATTCGGCAGAAGTTTTACTCCTTAGACAGCAGATAGACCTGCTAAGAAATCAGCTAGATGATGCAAAAAATAGAGAAAGCTTCTATCAAAATCAAATTGAAACTATGCAACGACTATTGGAAGCTCCAAAAACCAATACAACGCAATCTGATGATCCAAAATCAAAACAAGCAGAATCCACGGTAGAAGAAAAAGAGGACGTCATAGCTATGCCTCCTAAGGAATCAGAGGTCATCGGGAATAAACGTATTCCTGTCCCTGAACATATTGAGCCAGAACTAGAAAAAAGGGGGTTCTGGAGCCGTTTTTTTAAACCTTATGGCTAATATAAAACAACAGTTAGTTGTAAATTAGTTGTAAATTAGTTGATATAATAACTTATGCTTTTGGAGATAAGTTATGTCTGTTCAAGAACGCTTAAATAAATCTACAATCCAATTTCTTAAGATTGCACATCATGTTGTATTCGCCAGGAAACGCTATGAAAACGGCAGACAAATAGTAGTTTCCCTGATTTATATTGCACAAGATGCACACCCCATAGCGGCAATCACAGGAACAGAGCGATTTTGGGATTGTCACGACATCAGTAAGGCAACACGATCAATTAGACGACACAATAAAAACTGTCTAATCCTGGATCGCAGAGACTTCATTTTTGAGAAAACGGAAGACCTAAGAGGCTTCAATGGCATCCATTGATTATTCGCCAAAGCTAAACAAAACCGTGGAACATTGATTGTTTTTTGATCGTGAAACATGAAAAATCATAAAAAAAGCCCAATCGGGTGTGATTGGGCTATAAACTAGAAACTACAGCATTGATTTCTAAAGAAAATTATAACGCATTTCGTATAAGGTGTATTATGTTAATTTTAGTAGAACTAATAAATCTATATATTTGAAAATGTCATTTTACTCAATTAAATACTCTTCAGATATTT
>NZ_VPEG01000011.1:0-118673 GCF_013417275.1 Acinetobacter sp. YH16038
CAACATTTAGGAAAAACAGGTTGGACAGTTCAACGTTTACTCAGAATAATTCAAGTGAATTTGTTTGAAAGAAGAACTTTAAAAGCTTTATTTTCACCCGATAAAATACCCATAAAACAAGAGGAAGTTCATTTGAGCTTCCTCTTGTGAAAAATTGTGGGACAGCAATGGGTTGTACTTCTCTTTTTCTAATGCGGCAATCGTTTGGCGGCTGACTGCCACTGCATCAGCAAGCTGTTGTTGTGTCCAACGTTTTTTAGCACGGAACACGATGATGTCATTCTTTAACATGTCTTTACTCCAACATCATTCAAAATGTAATATATATTTAACATTATATAAACTATATATTTCATAATGATAAAAATAAGTGTTATTTAAAAGATTGAGATATAAAAAACGGGCTAAATGCCCGTTTAAAAATTTTTGAATCAGCTGGTTTAAGCTTTGACTGAGGTCGATTTAACCTTGCGGCCATGCAGCAGGTAATACCAGATCAGACAACTAAAGGTAAGCACTGCGGAAAACAAATAAAGCTGACGATAACCCACCTGATCCAGCAGCATACCGAGGAAATAAGGTCCGAAACCAAGACCGGCATCCAGTGCAATAAAGAAAGTCGAGGTCGCCAGACCCATCCGTTGCAAGGTGGTACTTTTCACGGCAATAGTTTGACACACTGACTGAATATTACCGAAACCAAAACCTAATAACGCGGCACTCGCCAGTAACATCACAGAGTTTTGTGCCTGACTCAGCATTAGAATACCTACTGCCATAATCACGATTGCAGGATAGATAATGATGTTTTCACCTTTACGATCCATTAATGGGCCAGTAAATGGACGCGACAGCAGAATGGCAAAAGCATACATCAGGAAGAAGAAAGAGGCTGCTTCGACCAGATTGATGTCTTTGGCATAGAAGTGGATAAAGGACAATACGCCTGAATAACAGGTAGCCACCAGCAGGACAATGATAGCAATCGGCAAGGCATTCGGCTCTACATACTGAGCGAGCTTACTGGCAGATTGTGGAACAGAGGAAGTCAATGTACCACTCGCTTTAAGGCGCGGCGGCTGGATAAACAGACCGCAGATCAGACAGCTGAGTGCAACGATAGTGGTGAAGATAAAAATCACCTGATAATTAAAATTTGTCATCAGCCAGATGCCGACAAAAGGACCAATCGCTGTACCAAGCGTACTGCTCATACTGAAATAACCGATACCTTCACCACGTCGTGTTGCCGGAATGGTTTGCGCAATTACTGTGCCGAGTACGGTAGAGGCCATACCCATCATAAAGCCGTGGATCAGACGAATACCCAATAACACTTCTAGTTTGGCCGGAATCATATAAAGTCCGGAAAATAGCAAAAAACCAGTCAGGCCAATCACCAAGGTATTTTTCAGCCCTAGACGATTCAGCAATTTCCCAATAAATAAGCGTCCAATTAGCGTTCCGACAATAAACAGACCGGATACCAGACCGGCTTGTGCAGTCGATGCTCCCAGTTCAGCGACCGAGAAACCGACAATCACAATCACCAGAAGGTAAAACACCAGAACGAGCTGGAAATTAACCAGACTGACCAGGACGAAATTAGGGGTCCATAAGCGGGCTTGTTCTTGGCTCATTGTGGTGTTTCCTGAGATGAAGGGTGTAATTGCTGAATCAGCTGTACCAAAGTGTTTTTACTGCTTTGCAGATCATCTGCATCAATCTGTTGCAGTAACTGATCTTCAAAAGCATCAATCTGTTTAGAACACAGGTTAAAGGTTTTAATCCCTTGCTCGCTGAGTTTAAATAATTTCTGACGTTTATCTTCGGTTTCGATCTGGCAGATTAAGTCGAGTTCACTTAAATGCTGGATACGTTTGGTTATGCTTGGTTTTGAAACATTTAAATAGCTTGAAATATCAACCAGCGTGCATTGCTGTTGGGATTGAATGGTGTAGAGCACTTGCCATAAGGAATAATTAAGTTGGGAGGATAATAAAATAGTATTGATTTCATCACTCATGAGTCGTGCGCAACGCAGCAACAGTGAACGAAATCTGGAAAAGGGTTGAAACATATAGTTAACCTGGCTAACTAAATTGTGCCTAATCTACGTCTCTTTATTCAATTAAACAAGAGGGAAATTTTGAAAATTTTTGCATGGTTAACGTCCTTTTGACTAAGTTGTTACAAGTCCTTAACCTGATTAAAAAAACAATCAACAAAAGACTACATACTTTTAAGAATGATTCAGCCTAAGCTACCTAAGCACTAGAAAAATCCATCACTTAATAACTGAAGGGCAGATATGCCAAATAACACTGCATAGGTGAAGTTTATGACTCTGGGTTTAACTGCATTAGAGTTAGCACGCATACAGTTCGCCTTTACTGTATCTTTCCATATTATCTTTCCTGCAATTTCAATCGGATTAGCAAGTTTTCTGGCTATTCTGGAATGGCGCTGGTTAAAAACTAAAAATCCGATTTTTCAGGATCTGTTCAAGTTTTGGGTCAAAATTTTCGCTGTCGCATTTGGCATGGGCGTTGTATCCGGTGTGGTAATGAGCTATCAGTTCGGAACCAACTGGAGTGAGTTTTCCCGGGTCGCGGGAAGTGTGACTGGACCCTTGCTGGCTTATGAAGTTTTAACTGCTTTCTTTTTAGAAGCCGGATTCCTGGGCATCATGCTCTTTGGCTGGGATCGGGTTGGCCCACGAGCGCACTTTTTCTCCACTTTAATGGTCGCAATCGGCACCTGTATTTCCATGTTCTGGATTTTATCTTCCAATAGCTGGATGCAGACCCCACAAGGTTTTGCGATTGAAAATGGCCTGATCGTCCCGCAGGACTGGGTAGCGATCGTATTTAACCCGTCTTTTCCTTATCGTCTGGCCCATATGGCAATGGCCGCCTTTCTGGTTTCGGCCTTACTTGTAGCCTCAACAGCGGCATGGCATCTGATCAAGGGTCGTCGCGATCCTTTAGTTAAAACTTCATTTTCCATGGCCATGTGGCTGATTCTGGCACTTGCACCTTTACAGATTTTTGTGGGGGATATGCATGGTCTGAATACACTTGAACATCAGCCAGCCAAACTGGCCGCGATGGAAGGCCATTGGGAAACCAATCATGATGAAGGAATGCCTTTATACCTGTTTGGGATTCCAGACATGCAAGCTGAAGAAACTAAATATGCCATTGGTATTCCTAAGTTGGGTAGCCTGATTCTGACGCATTCTATGGATGGAAAAGTTACAGGGCTTAAAGAATTTGCGCCTGAAGATCGACCCAATTCACTGGTGGTGTTCTGGAGTTTCCGAATCATGGTTGGGCTGGGTATGTTAATGCTCTTGCTTGCACTCTGGGGATTATGGTCACGTACTCGAGGACGGTTTTATGAATCACGTGGTCTGCATCGTTTTGCACTCATCATGGGGCCATCCGGATTTCTTGCTATGCTGGCAGGATGGTTTACTACAGAAGTCGGTCGTCAGCCTTGGGTTGTCTACGGCATTATGCGGACCAAAGATGCATTATCACCAGTGTCAGCTGAACAGGTCGGTCTAACCTTGATTATCTTTGTGGTGGTGTACTGTGTTGTTTTTGGCGTAGGAATTTTCTACATGTTGCGCCTAATGCATAGAGGTCCAGAATTTATTCATTCCAGACCACACCATGAATCGGATAGCGATGTGGTTCAGGCTTCCCGTCGACCATTGAGCAGTATTCGCGAACGTATTGAAGAGGTTCCTGAACATCCGGATCAGGAGGATAAAAAATGATTGATTTATCATTAATTTGGATTGCGATTATTGGCCTGGGTGTACTGGTCTATACCATTCTGGATGGTTTCGATCTGGGAATTGGTATTCTATTTCCATTCTTCCCGCATCAGGATGAACGAGATGTCATGATGAATACGGTCGCTCCAGTCTGGGATGGTAATGAAACCTGGATGGTTCTAGGGGGCGCCGGATTATTTGCTGCCTTTCCATTGGCTTATTCGACGGTACTCTCAGCGCTATATATGCCCATTATCCTGATGGTGATCGCCTTGATTTTTCGTGGTGTCGCTTTTGAGTTCCGTTTTAAGGCGAATAAAAGCAAACACTGGTGGGATAAAGCCTTTATTGGGGGATCGATCGTTACCAGTTTCTTGCAAGGGATGATCCTGGGTGCATATATTCAGGGAATTGAAACACGAAATGGTGTCTATGTGGGCGGTGGTCTGGACTGGCTTAGCCCCTTCAGTATCTTTACCGGAGTCAGTGTCGTGGTGCTATATGCAGCATTAGGCTGTGGATGGCTCATTTATAAAACCGGTGATGATTTACAGGATCGTATGTTTAAACTGATGCCGAAGCTGATTATAGCCTTACTGATTATTTTAGGCGCTGTTAGTGTTTATACGCCGTTGACCCATCCGCAAATTGCGGAGCGTTGGTTCAGCCAGCCACAATTTACCTACTTTATGCCCGTACCGATCTTGGTCATATTGTTTACCTGGCTGGCCTTACGCGCCTGTAAAAGACGCAGTGAACTAGGTCCATTTTCCTATATGCTGGTGCTGGTATTCCTGGCATATACCGGTTTTCTGATTAGTCTGTGGCCATATATTATTCCGCCATCAGTCACGATCTGGCAGGCAGCGGCACATGAAAATAGTCAGTTATTTGCCTTGATTGGTGCCTTGATTCTGATTCCGATTATCGTGATTTATACCTGTATGTCCTATTGGGTATTCCGACACAAGGTACGTGTTGGAGATGATGGTTATCATTAAGGAGCAGTTATGACACGCAAACAGATAGTATGGTTTGTCGGCTTATGGCTTGCAGGTTTTTTGACACTAGCACTCATTGCAGGGGCATTCCGCTTTCTGGTGCATTTGGCCTATTAGGTATATTAAATGAACAAAGAAAAGGGATTTGTTAGTACAAATCCCTTTTTATAGGCTAAATTTTTGATTTTTAAAATATCAAGATGAGGCTTTGATCTGTTTACGATAAACACTTGGACGGACAGGGCGGCTGTTTTTCCATAACCCTTTTTTCTGCTTTTTGGCTTTATTCTGTAGTTCCATCATATAGCGTAAATGGTTTTTATCCCGGATATATTCCTCATAAACCCATGCCGCACCACGTTTCACAATCTCTTCATTGATATTCTTGCGATAACGATAGACCACACCGACACAGCGACCATAACGGTCAATATCCGTAATTTGTACCCGAATCATTTTATTTTTAACCATACTTTGAACCAGGCGTAGTGATTCCTTACCATAGGCCTGTGAAGATTCAGGTGCATCGACATAAGCAAAGCGCAGTTTGGTCTCAGAGCGACGGATATTAAAACGGTAGCAGGTGAGGGTATCGCCATCACTGACAGCACTAACCCGGCACCAGTATTTCTTACCTTTCTTAAAGGGGCGAAATAGGTCCTTTAAATACACCGTAATTTTATGCAGTAGATAATAGGAAAAACACAGAAGTGCGAAGCCCAGCACAATTTGCCAGGTGGTGGAGAGATGTAACAAGGGCAAGATCCAAATCAGCAAAAACAGCCGCATAAACACAGCTAAAAGTTGAGCCATTTTAGATCAAAGCCACTCCGCATAAGGCTTAAAAAGTCATCAATCAGTGTTTAGTTTTGTACCGATAAAATAGCCTAAGCACTATCAAATTAAGCCAATCTCAATCCTAAAACCTGATAATAAAATAGCCTAAGCATCTTAAATCATCTCATAAATAGCCTAAGTAAAAATTTTATAAATTTCATTTCTCAAAAATTGATGTCTTTTATTCTCCTGCAAATCTTTATGCCAATACATCCCCATATTAATTTTCGGCAGTTGTACAGGAACGTCAAAAATATTCAGACAGTTTGCTAACTGTAGATGAGTCAAAACATTTTTAGGAATTGTCAGCATGGCAGTCTTTTGCTGTTCCAGAATTTGCAGAGCTGTGGAATAGTGCTGACAACGTAAAAAAATCTGTCGGGAATAATGTTTTCGACTTAAATATATATCTTCAACTAAAACTCCCGTACGGCGTGAGGAAACGCCAATATGAGGTGAGGCCAGATAAATCTGTTCATTCATTTCTGTTCGTTGTGTACAGACCACGAATTCATCCTGTACCAGTCGTTCAAACTGAATTTTTTCACTAATACTTTGCTCCAGATCAATAACAAAATCGACCTGTTGAGAGGCGAGATCTGCAGCAATATTTTTACGGTCGAGTTTCATGCTACTCAGTTGAAGATCCAGGTTAATTTTTTGGAAATGTTGAACCAGTTTAGGAAATATCATGGGTTCAATTTCGTCATGTACAGCAATTTTTAAGCTATGAATCGATTCCGGTCTGAATTGCTGATGCTGCATCGAAATATTCTGAATCGTAAAAAGTGCATTTTTAATTTCAGGATAGATCTGATCCGCAAACGGCGTAGGTTGCATCTTGCTACCAGTTCGCACAAATAAATCATCTTGTAAATGCTGTCTTAAACGTTGTAAAGCATGACTGGCCGCTGACTGGCTTATCGATAGAATTTGCGCAGCTTTAGAAATACTGTTTTGTTCGTAAATGGCAATAAAAAGTGGATAAAGATTAATATCAATACGATGAAAATTTCGTAGATCCATCACGGTTTTTGAATGAATACTATGCATACTACTATATGGAATTAAATCATTTTATTCATAATAAGTTTTGGGTTAAGGTGTTGTAAAGCGTATGAATTAGAATATTCAGAGGGATAAAGCAATGTTTGAGCTGTCAGCACGTGCACAGGATTATTTAAATAGAACAAAAAAGTTTATTACTGATGAAATTGAACCTGTCGAGGCTGATTTCTGGCATCAGGTGCATGAACTGAATCAAGGCGGTGACTGGACCAAATGGCAATGGCCGGCAGAACTTGAAACATTGAAAGATAAAGCCAAAGCGGCAGGTCTCTGGAATATGTTTTTGCCTTGTCCAGAATTAGGTCAGGGATTATCCGTTCAGGAATATGCGCATATCGCTGAACTTTCTGGACGAAGCTTAATTGCACCTACCGTCTTTAACTGTAATGCACCAGATAGCGGCAATATGGAAGTATTGTGGCGCTATGGTTCTGAAGAACAAAAACAGCAATGGTTAATGCCACTACTGGAAGGGAAAATCCGTTCAGTGTTCTGTATGACTGAACCTGCAGTGGCTTCTAGTGATGCTACCAATATGCAGGCGACGGCGGTAGTTGAAGGTGATGAAATTGTTTTGAATGGTCGTAAATGGTGGTCTTCGGGTTTGGGTGATCCAAATGCCAAAATCATCATCTTTATGGCACATACACCGGATGAATCCAAAGACCGTCATCATCAGCATTCCATGGTTTTAGTTCCAGTCGATACTGCAGGCGTAAAAATCGAACGGATGCTTCCAGTCTTTGGTGACTATGATGCACCACATGGCCACGGCGAAGTCAGCTTTGATAATGTTCGTGTTCCAGTTTCGAATTTTATTGGCGGTGCAGGTCAAGGCTTTGAAATTGCCCAAGGTCGTTTAGGGCCAGGCCGTATTCACCATTGTATGCGTTGCATCGGTGCTGCTGAAAAATCATTAGAGTTGATGATTGACCGAGGTATGAGCCGTACCGCATTTGGTAAAGAGATTTTAAAACTGGGTGGTAACCTGGAACGTGTCGCAGAAGCTCGCGTTGCCATTGATCAGGCTCGATTATTAACCTTGTATGCTGCCTATAAAATGGATACTTTAGGGAATATGGCAGCACTGACTGAAATTTCTGCAATTAAAGTAGTCGCGCCAAGTGTGCTGGAAAAAGTCGTGGATATGGCAATTCAGATCCACGGCGGTGCGGGTGTTTCTCGTGACACACCGCTGACCGGATTCTTTGCCCAAGCCCGTGCCTTACGTCTGGCTGATGGCCCGGATGAAGTGCATAAAGGCATGATTGCCAAACTGGAACTGGCAAAACGCGGTTATAGCACACGTCGTAAAAAATAAGCTGGCTTTATATATAGAACATTGCAACGTATTAGAAGATTTTAAGGAAAAATTATGGCGGTCATTGATGTAGGTGGATCAGTTCGTGAAGGTGAGGAACTGGATGTACAGGCCATCACAGAGTGGTTAAATCAACAAGGAGTAAATGTAGAAGGTCCTTTAGAGCTTACTCAATATTCAGGTGGAGCTTCTAACTGGACTTATCGTTTGCAATATGCCAATGCCGATTTAATTTTACGTCGTCCGCCTCAAGGGACTAAAGCCAAATCTGCGCATGACATGGCACGTGAATATCATGTACAAAAAGCTTTGGCTGAACACTATCCAGTCGTACCTGAAATGGTGGCACTTTGTCAGGATGAATCAGTCATTGGCTGTGATTTTTATGTGATGAAACGCATTGAAGGTATTATTCCGCGTGCCAAGCTGCCGCCTGAATTACAACTGACTGAACCAGATATCCAGACTTTATGTATTAATGTGATTGATAAGCTGATCGAACTACACCAAGTTCCTTACACTGGTACAGAACTGGAAAAGTTAGGCAAAGGTGAAGGCTATTGCCGTCGTCAGGTAGAAGGCTGGGATGCACGTTACGAAAAAGCCAAAACATTAAATGTTCCATCTTTTAAATACGTGCGTAACTGGCTGAAAGATAATATTCCATCTGATTCTAAAACCTGTGTCATTCACAATGACTGGCGTTTTGATAATGTTATTCTGGATCTAGAGAATCCAACTGAAGTTATTGGGGTGCTGGACTGGGAAATGGCCACCCTGGGTGATCCGCTGATGGACTTGGGTTCTGCCTTGGCTTATTGGGTAGAAGATACGGACAATGCCATTTTTAAAGCTACACGTCGTCAGCCCACCAATTTAAAAGGTATGTTTACCCGTAAAGAAGTGGTGGATTACTATCTGGAGAAAACCGGTCTGCAACCGGAAAACTGGACATTCTATGAAGTGTTTGGGATTTTCCGTCTCTCGGTGATTGCTCAGCAGATCTATTACCGTTATTACCACAAACAAACCAACAATCCGGCCTTTAAGGATTTTTGGGTAGTTATTCATGCCTTGCATATTCGAGCCTTAAAACTCATTGGTCTACAAAAGCTGGAAGCCAATGATATTGCACAAAAATATATCCTGAAATTTAAAGAGTTAATGCCAAAATGACCACCATTTACTTGATCCGGCATGGACAGGCATCTTTCGGGGCAGCCAGTTATGATCAGCTTTCGCCAAATGGGGAACTACAGGCAAAATTGCTCGGTCGTTATTTTGATGAAATTCTGAAAGAAGCACCGTATGTAGTGGCTGGTTCTATGCAACGTCATCAACAGACGGCACAGTTATCTTTAGATGAATGTTTTCCTGAAAGCGAGATTTTGACCGATAGTGCCTGGAATGAGTTTAATCATCAGCAGGTCTTTGCCCGTTATGAACCGCGTTTTAATCAGCCTGAACTGCTTAAGCAGGATGTCTCAGAACATGCCAATCCACGGGATTATCTGAGCAAGATCTTTAGTGGAGCGATTGCTCGCTGGACCTGTGATGATTATCACCATGAATATGATGAATCCTGGCCAAATTTTAAAAGCCGCGTAGAAACCGGTTTGCAGAACTTATGTGATCAGCTTGCGCAAACTAAACCGCGCTATGCAATCGTGTATACCTCAGGTGGCGTCATCTCTGTGGCGGTAGGTAAAATCCTGGGTCTGAGTCCGGAGAAAACTTTCGCTTTAAACTGGGCAATTACCAATACCAGCATTACTACATTGCGTCTGGTCGGAAATGAACCCCAGCTACTCAGTTTGAATGAACATCATTTTATTAAAGCACAGCGCCCAGACCTGCTAACCTGGATTTAAAAATTATTGAAGATAAAACACCTTATAAAATAAAGGGATAGGGTAAAAATATGGCTAAAACGATTTTAATTACTGGTGCAAGTTCAGGGATTGGTGCCGGTATGGCACGTGAATTTGCAAAAAAAGGGTATAACCTGGCGATTTGTGCACGTCGTCTGGAACGTCTGGAAACTTTGAAGCAGGAACTCGAGAGCCAATATGATATTAAAGTCATTGCCAAAACACTGGATGTGACCAATTATGATCAGGTTTTTGAAGTTTTCCGTGCCTTTAAAGAGGACTTTGGCACCATTGACCGGATTATTGTCAATGCCGGTGTAGGTGAAGGCCGCCGGATTGGTAAAGGTAATTTTGCGATCAATAAAGCTACTGTTGAAACCAACTTTATTTCTGCATTGGCACAATGTGAAGCTGCAGTGGAAATTTTCCGCGCACAAAACTCCGGTCATCTGGTGATGATTTCATCGATGAGCGCAATGCGTGGTATGCCAAAACACTTGACTGCTTATGGCGCAAGTAAGGCTGGGGTTGCACATCTGGCTGAAGGCATTCGTGCTGAGCTAATTGATACACCAATTAAAGTCACGACCATTTTCCCAGGCTATATTCGTACTGAAATTAATGAAGGCGCGAAAAAATTACCATTTGAAGTGGATGAGAAAACGGGTTCACGTTTATTGGCAGAAGAAATTGAGAAAGCGCCAGTCAAAGCCTATGTACCGAAATGGCCTTGGTTGCCACTCGGTCTGGCAATGAAAGTATTGCCGCTAAAATTAGTCAATAAATTAGGTTAAAACTTCAATTTAAAAAAGCTCCATTCGGGGCTTTTTTACTTTTTAGTATTCAAAATTTTGGATAAAAGTAGGTAGGATAATTCTGGTATCGGATCTAAAGGTATTATAAATTATTAAAATAATTAGTTAATTCACTAAAAGTCATTAACACTTTGATGATGAATAAATTTTATTTATATATAAAAATTAAAATTCTATCAGAATAGAAATAATTAAATTTTTAAGAAGATAATTTTTAGACGATAAATTTTATCGAAAATATCTCCTTATTTTTCTGCTTTATTCTTGATCTTAAAAAAATTACTAAAACTGCCCAAAACTTGGACATACTCGCTACGAAAGTGGAAAGATAACTTCTCTTTTTTATAAATTCCTTTAATGTACAACTGTTCAGAAATTAAAGGTTGTCCATATGTCTACATCTTCGGATATGACTGACCAACAGCGAATCTCTAAGGTCAGAAATATCGTTACACAGGCCGGGGAAGAAATACGTACCCGTTATCCTATACTCAAACATCAGAATTTCATTGGTGCGAGTATTTTAGGTTTTGCCTGGACGGGGATGATCGCATGCGCATTGGCATATGGATATGGTTATCTTTCTGCGTGGTTCACCATTCCCCTAATTGCAATTTTTGCTTCACTGACACATGAATTAGAACATGACCTGATTCATTATATGTATTTCAAAAAAACACCTTGGGCACATCATTTAATGTTGGCTTTAGTGTGGCTGGCTCGTCCAAATACGATTAGTCCATGGGCTCGCCGACGCATGCATTTGCATCATCATAAATATTCAGGCACTGAATATGATCTTGAAGAACGTGGCATCAGTAATGGTATGCCATGGGGGATTCGCCGCATTCTAGTGATCAGTGACCAGTTGATGTCAGTGTATTTGCGTCCTTTTCAGATGTTTAAAATGATTCATCTTTTTATGGAAAAACAGCCTGAAAAAGAACGTAAAGTTGCCATGATTTCTCAGCTATTAGGCTTCTTGCCATTAAGCTTGATTTATTATGGTCTGTGCTATTTATTTGTAGTCTTTCATGTAGGCAATGCCGTTGCACCAATCTTTGGTTATGAAATGCTTTGGTCGGAAAGTATCATCGAAGCTATGCCGCTCGTGAATTTCTTGGCAGTAATTTGGATCATTCCGAATTTTATCCGTTCTTTTAGCCTGCAATTCATTAGCTCCAATATGCATTATTATGGTGATATTGATCCACGCGATGTCATCAAGCAGACTCAGGTACTGAATCCATGGTGGATGGTGCCATTCCAGTTATTTTGCTGTAATTTCGGTTCAACTCATGCGATCCATCATTTTGTGGTCAAAGAACCCTTTTATATACGTCAGTTGACCTCTAAAACGGCGCATAAAGTCATGAAAGAAGTGGGTGTACGCTTTAATGATATTGGGACGTTCAAGCGCATGAACCGCTGGAATGATCATAAAGTTTGATATATCAGCCACATTAAAAAATCCCGTTAAACGCCGGGATTTTTTTATTTTGCTAGTTAAAGTTACGTGAATATTCATTAAAAATGACTGCTGAGGTATTACTCGTAATCCATAAATTGCAGTAAAATTAATCATATCTTTATATAAATTAGTCCATTATGTTGCTCAAAGCTGCCACTATCGCCTTAATTCCCGCGCTCGTAATTCAGGGTAACCGTGTCAAAAAAAATACGATAAAACTTCCAGAACCAGAGGGTGCACGTGAAGGCCAAACAGGAACAGGCAAAAAACTTTCATTACTGATTGTGGGTGATTCAGCAGCAGCAGGGGTCGGGGTAGATCATCAGAATGATGCCTTACTTGGCGCGATTCTGAATGAGCTAAAAAATGACTTTGAAATTGAATGGAAGTTACAGGCAAAAACGGGCGATACCACCTCAAAGGTCATTCGTACTTTAGACCAGATTGAAGCTAAATCCTATGATGTGGTCGTGACTTCAGTCGGCGTGAATGATGTGACTAAGCTCATGCCTGCCGATGTCTGGATCAAGAAGCAGGAACAGTTTTATGGCAAAATCCAGCAAAAGTTTAATCCAAAACTGGTCATTGCAGCCGGTGTCCCTCCAATGAACATGTTCCCAGCTTTACCGAATCCTTTGGCCTGGTTATTTGGTCAATATGCCAAACACATGAACCAACAACTGGAAAAATTTGTGAACAAGCAGATCAACATGCAATGGATTGAATACGATATTGAAAAATATCGTGCCATGAATTTACAAATGGCCAAAGATGGTTTTCATCCAAGTAAGGAAGTTTATACACTTTGGGGACAAGAAGTCGCTAGCAAGATCCGTCAGGCATTCTAAAATAACTGAAATACCTGAATCTGGAACAGTTTATGTCGGATATTGAAACCCATCCATTACCGCCATTTTTACCGCCCAATGCCAAATTATTGATGTTGGGCAGTTTTCCGCCACCCGCAACGCGCTGGAAAATGAATTTTTATTATCCGAATTACCAAAATGATATGTGGCGGATATTTGGATTAATTTTCTTTAAAAATAAAGATTACTTTTTGGACTTACCTAATAAAAAATTTCAGGAACATCTAATCCGTGAGTTTCTAACTGAAACGGGGATTGCGATTTTTGACAGTGCTTATCAGATCCGACGCCTGAAGGGAAATGCTTCCGATAAATTTCTAGAAATTGTAGTGCCAACCAATTTGCAGGATCTATTAGGGAAAATGCCGGACTGCAACCACATCATGACTACAGGCGACAAGGCCACAGATACTTTGATGCTCTCTATGCCTGAAGGTACGTTGAAACCCGGTATAGGTGAGCCAACACAGGCACATTTTCTTGGCCGTGACCTGTATCTATACCGGATGCCATCTTCATCCCGGGCTTATCCTTTGGCTCTGGATAAGAAAGCAGATAGTTACCGGATGATGTTCGAGCATGTCGGTCTAATTTGAGTTATGAATAAATATAAATATTAAGTATATTTATGAAATAAGCTTACTTTTAGAAAGTATTTAAGTATTTTCTACCTGCATATTGGGATATTCGACCCAGCGATAATCCTTAACTTTAATATCCCGAACATGATGAAAGCTGGACCAGATCAGTTTGCTACCTTTACTCCATTTTAATGTAGAGATACGAGATTCAACTTTCTCAATCTCTTCCGCTGTTGCAGGACGTAAAGAGCCAATCTCTGCATATAAACGTACACCGGGATAATGCTTAAATTTTCCCTTGAACATGGAACTTAACCAGAACAGTTTGCTGCTATTCACAGCCTGAATGCAGGCAAGTGGCTGATGCTGTAAATTTTCAGAGAAGGTGGTGGAGTAAGTATCAAAAAAGAAACCTGTACTAGACTGCTGATCCAGAAAGACAGTTCCGATCGGAGTAATACTAGGAAAGCCTCGGGGATTGACGGTTGCGATCGAACAATGCATTGCTGCACGCTGCGCATCTGCAACAACTTGACGGATATTTTGCCATTCAGAAGGGGAAATCATGATGTTTTCTCTTTATTATTTTAATCAAGCTTAATCTGTATGTCTAAAATAGGCATTGCCATAAAAATATTCAGGCAAGGGCAATTTAACCAATTAAATATATTAGGTAAATTCCCTGTAAACGAAAAAGAGCCGATATGGCTCTTTCAAATTTTAGAAATGGAAAAATGAATTAACCATCATATTCCACATAATCCCACAGGTTTAAGCGCGCTTTAATTTCTTTGCGGATATTCGGCAACATCGGGAGTAATGTCCCGTCAATCCATAAACTTAAAGCTTGTGCAGAAATCAGTTGCTGTTGTTCATCGACCAGTTGCGCGCCTTTAACCATCACCAGTGTTTCTTCAGAAGCTTCGGTTTCAACACCTTTGAATAGCACCTGTAATTCATAACCGGTATCCTGAATCAGCCATTCCAGTTCGACCTGGATATTCTGATTAGATTTAAGTACGACCTGACCTTCGACCAAGTCCGAATCAGACAGGCAGTCATGTTCAACCCGTATTTTGGCTAAAAACCATTCTTGTTGAGACAGATCCTGCAAGGTCTTAACAGGGGTGAGAATATCACTGAGTTTAAACTGACGACTTAAATCAAAAAATTGCATGGGAGTGGAAAGCGAAAATTCGCAAAATACTGGAAAAGTGTAATTTTAGAGCAATCAACGGAATAGGTAAAACCTTTGTAGGTATTGATCTGATTAATATATAAGAAATAAGCTGAAAAATATAAGTATAAAAACCCGATTTAGAGATTTAGTCAATTTTATATTGTTCAGCTTATCACCAATAAAGATTTAAAATATCCAAAGCCAACTATCAATTAAGGAAAAATCACATTAAATGTAATTTGATTGCAATGTATCTGTCATTACATTAACCATTCTCCCGGGAATTTTGTTGCCAGATTCATCATATAACGCTGGAACTGTGTCGTTTCAGGGTCATGATTATGCTGAATGACTGAACCATTTTTTTGGTGTTCCAGCCAAATGATCTCACCCTCTTTATCTAACTTCAGTTGATAAGCCATTCTGGGTAAATACTGGTTTAAGGACTTAGTAATTTCATCTTGAAGTTGATCGGATTCAATCACCAGACCGACTTCAGTGTTTAAATAGGCAGAGCGTGGATCAAAGTTAAAGGAACCAATAAATACCATGCCATCCAGATCAAAGAATTTGGCATGTAAACTGGAACTGTTCTTATTTTTGGCCGGAATAATATTACCGGTCATAATTTCATACCAGGTCCGTTTTGGCCGTTCAATATAAGGTTTGAATTCCCAGAGCTCGATTCCATTCTTGAGCAGCTGTTTACGGTATTGCTGATAATAGGCATGAACCAAAGCAACATCATTTGCTTGGAAAGAATTGGTTAAAATTCTGATTTTGACACCCTGTTGGGAACGTTTACTTAAATAATCCGCACCTTCCTGAGTAGGAATGAAATAAGAAGAAACCAATTCCAGGTGGTCTTTGGGTTCACCCATGAGTTCCAGCATATGGGTATAAATATAATCGCCATTCTGGGTGCTACGACGAACCTTGGAAGGGGCATCGGCAACAAAATAGGCATTTCCCCATTTGATCGGGCGCTTTCTCAGTTGTTCATCAATCTGCTGCTCTGCAATACCGACTCGGCGTTTCAATTCATTTTTATCGACTTCATCTTCTTTAAATTCAGTTCTTAGTCGTTTTAAAAGTTGTGGATTACCCGAATCATTTAGAACTTGTCGGATATCATAGCTTAGATCATCGTTCCAGAATTTGATAAAGGTTTGATTCGCATCGTGTGCTGGCTTTCCGGCAAAGAAAATATCAACATCGCTAAACTGAAAATCCTCACTAGCATCAAAATATTCACTACTGATATTCCGACCACCTGTGACCGCTGCCGTACCATCCGCAATAATCAGTTTGTTATGCATACGCGGATTAATATATTTCATACGGAATCCATAATCCAGGGCACGCAATTGACGGAATTTATAAGGATTAAATAGTCGGACTTCGAAATTAGGATGCTGGGCTAAGGCCAGCAACTTATCATCCAGTTGAGTCCCGTTCTGGTCATCAATCTGAACCCGAACCTTCACGCCACGGTCTGCGGCTTTTAATAATTGGGAGAGGATCATGTTGCCAATATAGTCATCTTTCCAGATGTAATATTGCAGGTCGAGATGGTATTTGGCTTGATTAATCAGATATAACCTTGCCGCCATACTCATAAAACCGTCATATAAAGGCAGATAAGCCGTTTTCCCTTCCTGAATCTGTGGCAGTTGTTCCTCTCTGATCCAGTGGGTCGATTGTACTGGAGTAATAGCTTCTTCTTTTGCTGTATTGGGAGCTAATTCACAGCCAGAAATAGTCAGGCTAAAAACAAAAATACTTAAACATGTAATTGACGAGGGCTTAGTCATTGATGTTCCATTAGTTATAGGGGTTTTATTCCTCAACTTGTGATGTTAATGGTTGAATCTCCGAATAGAAAGAGGTTACTGTTAACCATCTGTAAATCAGTAATAAAAGGATCGTTTTACATGAAATCACGTGCAGCGGTTGCATTTGGCCCAGGTCAGCCATTAGAAATTGTGGAAGTAGATGTTGCTCCACCAAAAGCAGGTGAAGTACTGGTAAAAATTAGCCATACTGGCGTATGTCATACCGATGCATTTACCTTGTCTGGTGATGATCCGGAAGGCGTATTTCCAGCAATTTTAGGCCATGAAGGCGCGGGTGTGGTCGTTGAGGTAGGTGAAGGCGTGACGAGTCTGAAACCGGGTGATCATGTGATTCCACTTTACACGGCAGAATGTGGTGAATGTCTGTTCTGTAAATCGGGTAAGACCAACCTGTGTGTAGCGGTTCGTGCGACTCAGGGTAAAGGTGTAATGCCAGATGGAACTACCCGTTTTTCTTATAATGGCCAACCGATTTATCATTATATGGGCTGTTCAACGTTCTCTGAATATACAGTCGTTGCAGAAGTTTCTCTGGCGAAAATTAACCCTGAAGCTAACCATGAGCAAGTGTGTTTATTGGGCTGTGGCGTGACTACCGGTATTGGTGCAGTACATAACACTGCTAAAGTACAGGAAGGCGATAGCGTCGCTGTATTTGGTTTAGGCGGTATTGGTCTTGCAGTTGTACAAGGCGCTCGTCAGGCCAAAGCCGGTCGTATTATTGCCGTGGATACCAATCCGGATAAATTTGAACTGGCTAAACAGTTTGGTGCTACTGATTTTGTGAATCCGAAAGACTATGACAAGCCAATTCAGCAAGTGATTGTGGAAATGACCGGCTGGGGCGTAGACCACTCTTTTGAATGTATTGGTAATGTCGACGTAATGCGTTCAGCACTGGAATGTGCACACCGCGGCTGGGGTCAGTCTGTAATTATTGGTGTAGCAGGTGCAGGTAAAGAAATCTCAACTCGTCCATTCCAGTTAGTGACTGGCCGTAAATGGATGGGTACGGCATTTGGGGGTGTTAAAGGCCGTTCTCAATTACCGGGCATAGTTGAACAAGCCATGAAAGGCGAAATTCAATTAGAACCATTTGTGACACATACGATGCCATTAGAACAGATCAATGAAGCCTTTGATCTGATGCACGAAGGCAAGTCGATCCGTAGCGTGATTCATTTTGATTAAAATGATTTAGCGATTTAAACTTCAAAAAGGCCGGTGTTCACCGGTCTTTTTATTTTAATAATTAAGATATATTAGATACATTTGCCTATCAAAGCACCACAGAGCTTAACCTAAAAAACACAAGGCTTCTAAGGTCATTACATGCCAGATGCTTATAGTGAATAGAAGCGTATCGATAGACGCGATTAAAACCATGTTTAAGAATCATTTTAAAGAATAAGGATAAGCTCTATGTCGAATGATAGATTTGATCGTATTAAAAATTCTCCTAAAGATGTCCGTGATGATTTAAATGCCGATCCAATTAGCGGCGAGCCAGGTGCACATCCTATTGGCACAGGCGTAGGTGCTGCCGGTGGTGCAGCTGCAGGTGCAGCGGTCGGTGCAGCAGGTGGTCCGGTCGGTGCAGCAGTAGGCGGTGTTGTGGGGGCAGTGGTCGGTGGTCTCGCAGGTAAAGGCGTAGGCGAAGCTGTGAACCCGACTGAAGAAGCAGCATTCTGGCGAGATAATGCTGTTGAAACCCCTTATTATTCAGATGCCCGTACCACGTATAGCGATTTAGATTACGATCGTGACTATGATGCGGCCTATCGTGTCGGTTATGAAAACCGTGGGGCATATGATGCCAATACCCGTTTTGAAGACGTGGAAAGCGATCTGAAAGTAAAATGGGAACAGGCAAAAGGCCAGTCACGCTTGAACTGGGAACAGGCAAAATTTGCAGTACGTGATGCCTGGAACCGTGTAACCCGTTAATTGCAAATGCTAAAATCAAGATCAAACAAGTTTAAATATGATCTTGGTTTTAAGGAAAGGGGCAAAGTCCGCTGACTTTCACGACTTTGTCCATTATTAATATCTGTAAATTAATCACTGAAAGGCTAGAATTCTAGGGCGATAAGTAAAAGTACAAATACTGATAAATATTTTTTTATATTTACTACTTGTCAAAACCGGATAGAGCGCGTATTTTAATTTCAGATTCACATTTTTATGAAAGACATAAACATGTTAAAGCAACCTATCATTTCAAACGCTTATTTTTATTTCTGGCAGTTTAGATAATTGCCTGAACGCGTTTGGGCAATGAAAAGGTTGCCCACCAGTTAATACCTGATCGGCAACCCTGATCAGGTTTTTTTATGCATGTGATTTAACAATTTTTTGGAGACAGCCATGACAAACTTTAACTATTCATACTTTAGCAACTTTTATTGGTCTTACTTTAGCCAGCTAATGACGCTTTCGACATCTTCGATTAGACCCATAACGCTCAAATAAAAGTTTGGACTGATTGCCAGTCCCAGGATTTAAAGTCATGAATATTGCAAATACATCACAACAACATCAAACAGAAACCATTTTAGCTTTGCCACAGCAGCTTAAGCAGCAATTGCCACTGTCTCCGCAATTGGCTGTACAAGTCGCTGAACAGCGTCAAATTATTCAAAATATTTTAGAGGGTAAAGATCACCGTTTAATGGTGATTACCGGACCATGTTCCATTCATGATGAAGCTTCCGCACTGGAATATGCAGAAAAATTAAAACAGCTTCAGGAACAGGTTTCTGATCAAATTTTCTTGGTTATGCGGGCTTATATTGAAAAACCACGTACCACCGTAGGCTGGAAAGGCTTCCTGTATGACCCAGAACTCGATGGCTCATCCAATATGCAATTGGGGCTGGAAAAATCTCGTGCACTGTACCTGAAACTGATTGGCATGGGTCTGCCGGTTGCCTCAGAGATCTTAAGTCCAATGGCAACGGCGTATTTCGATGATCTCTTGGCTTGGGGCGCGATTGGCGCGCGTACCAGTGAATCACAAATTCACCGTGAAATTTCTAGCCATATGCCATACAGCATCGGTTTCAAAAATGGGACAGATGGTTCGATTCAGATTGCTCTTGATGCTATTCAGTCAGCTTCCAACCCACATCAGTTCATGGGCATGGGTCAATCGGGTTTGCCATGTATCCTGAGCTCAAAAGGGAATCCAAAAGCACATTTGATCCTGCGCGGTTCAAATAGTGGTCCGAACTACCAGTTGTCTGAAATTGAAAAGATTAAAGCAAAACACTCAATCGATTTGCCGGCCCTGGTTATTGATTGCAGTCATGGCAATAGTTCAAAAAACCCAATGCTACAACCTAAAGTGCTGGAGCAGATCGTCGCTGAACGTTTACATAGCAATGTGCGTGGTGTAATGCTCGAAAGTCATCTAGTGGATGGCAACCAGAAAGTCTCTGAAAATATGGTGTATGGCCAGTCAGTGACTGATGGATGTCTGGGCTGGACAAAAACCGAGCAATTATTGTTAAATATGGCTGATTCACTGCGATGCGAAAGTTTAAAGCGTAGCGCTTAAGCTGACGGTCTTGTCTTTCCTCAATTCGTTGGGGAAAGATATTATGATCGAATATGGGTGTTAAGAAGTATTTTTCTAAATGCTGAAAACAACATATTCGATATTTTAAAAATTAAAATAATGAGTATTAAAACCTATTTAAAAAATTTAATAAGAAAAATAATTTAAAAAAACAAACAATAACAATAATTTATTAGAGATCAGCCTGACACTGTTTTTAAACAGCGGATGAGTCATGATCCCAGGAAGCCTGCTATGTATACAACTGAATTGCTCGATGAAGCACGTAAATTTATGCACCATATGCTGACCAAAGTCGTGGAATATGGTGGTTCCGATCTTTTTATCACAGCTGATTTCCCGCCTAGTATCAAACAGCAGGGGTTAATGAAACCGTTTGGCCAGCAGAAACTTACAGCCGATAAGACCCGTTTATTTACTTATGCCTTGATGAATGAGCGACAGATTCAGGAATTTGAATCGGTGATGGAATGCAATTTTAGTATAAGCATCCCGAATGTGTCGCGTTTCCGGGTTAATGTCTTCCAGCAACAGCATAATGTAGGCATGGTGATTCGGGTCATTACGACAGATATTCCAAGCTTTGTACAGTTAGGCTTACCGGATTCATTGCAACAGGTCATTATGCAGAAACGTGGTCTGGTGCTGGTAGTTGGTGCAACGGGTGTCGGAAAATCGACTACATTAGCAGCTATGATTGATTACCGTAATACGCATACTGAAGGGCATATTATTACGATAGAAGACCCGGTGGAATATGTCTATCAGCATAAAAAGTCGATGATCACCCAGCGGGAAATTGGTGTGGATTGTATTTCCTGGCACAATGCACTGATTAATACCATGCGGCAGGCACCTGACGTTATCGTGATTGGTGAAATCCGGGATACAGACAGTATGGAACATGCAATTGCCTTTGCTGAATCTGGCCATTTATGTCTTGCAACACTCCATTCCAATAATGCCGATCAGGCACTGGACCGGATTATTAACTTCTTTCCAGAAGAACGCCGTAATCAGTTACTGCTAGATTTATCAGCTAATATCAAAGCCGTGATTTCTCAGCGGCTAATTCGCACTGAAGATGGTAAAGGTCGTCGGGCTGCGGTAGAAATTCTGCAAAATACCCCTTTAGTTTCTGACCTGATTCGTAAAGGTGAATTCCATGAACTTAAAACGATTATGGCTCGTTCGCGGGAACTGGGCATGCAAACCTTTGATCAGGCGTTATTTGATTTATATAGCCAAGGCATTATTTCTTATGAAGAAGCCTTGCGTAATGCAGACTCCAGCAATGAATTACGTTTGCAAATCAAGCTGAAGAGCAGTCGTATCAATCCTGTTTTACAGGCAGAAAATGCCCAGATTTCACTTCTGGAACAGTCCAGATCGCGTGCACTTTCTCCTGATTAATCTTGGCTTTTTAATAAACAGACTACTATTCAGTTCAATAGAACTGAGTCATAAATCTTCTTTAATGGTGGCTTTTAAGCAAGGCAGTTTTAGGCCACCTATCTAATTTTTTAATTTTATCCTTACTTGCCTGGTGAATTCAGTTTCACCGTCTTGCATTTATCCTGAATATGATCTTTTTCATTGTAATATTCTTTTAAAATGAAATAGGTTTTAAAAGGCAATATATGTCTACTTAATTGATATTTAATTGAACTACATCACATAATATTCCAAAAATATTTTCTTTATAAATCAAATCTGTTTGAGGCTTTAAAAAAAACGCTGCACAATAAAAATCAAATGATATTGGCATGAATCAAGCATTTAAATTCATGTAATTGTGTATTTCCAGGGGAAGAGAATGTTCACGGCAGAACTGTTGGACGAAGCAAAAAAATTCATGCATCACATGCTGACCAAAGTAGTGGAATATGGGGGCTCAGACTTATTTATTACCGCAGATTTTCCACCGAGTATTAAACATCAGGGCTTAATGAAGCCCTTTGGACAACAAATTCTTACTGCTGAAAAAACCAAACTGTTTGCTTATAGCTTGATGAATGATAAACAGCGTCAAGAGTTTGAAGCTGAACTAGAATGTAACTTCGCGATTACTGTACCGGGTGTATCGCGCTTCCGGGTAAATGTTTTTGTACAACAGCTTCAGGTCGGGATGGTAATCCGGACCATTACGGCAGAAATTCCAAATTTCCAGAAACTGAAATTACCAGAATCATTGAAACACGTGATTATGGAAAAACGCGGTCTGGTACTGGTTGTAGGAGGAACGGGTTCAGGTAAATCGACCTCTCTGGCAGCGATGATTGACTACCGCAATGAAAATTCGGCGGGGCATATCATTACCGTGGAAGATCCGGTGGAATATGTACATAAACACAAGAAATCCATGATTACTCACCGTGAAGTTGGAGTCGATTGCCATTCCTGGCACAATGCGCTGAAAAATACCTTGCGTCAGGCCCCCGATGTAATTCTGATCGGTGAGATTCGGGATACCGAAACCATGGAACACGCAATTGCCTTTGCTGAAACCGGACATTTATGTCTGGGTACACTGCATTCCAATAATGCTAACCAGACTTTGGACCGGATTATTAACTTCTTCCCGGAAGAACGCCGTAATCAGTTATTAATGGATTTATCTTCGAATATGAAGGCGATTATTTCCCAGCGTCTGATTCGTACTCAGGATGGAAAAGGGCGTCGGGCTGCAATTGAAATCATGTTAAATACACCTTTGATTTCTGATCTGATTCTAAAAGGTGAGTTTCATGAGCTGAAAGCCATTATGGGCAAATCTCGTGAACTGGGCATGCAGACTTTCGATCAGGCCTTATTTGACCTGTATAACGAGGGTGCGATTTCTTATGAGGAAGCATTGCGTAATGCTGATTCGACTAATGAATTACGTTTACAGATCAAGCTGAAAAGCAACCGCCAGGATAATCCTGCTGCTGGAGAAGCAACACAATTCACGATGATGCAAGAACCGAAAGCTGAAGAAAAAGAACAAGAAAATACTTCAGCATCTGAATAAATACATCTTCGTGTCAGAATTAAAACAGGCAGTTCATCTGCCTGTTTTTTTATTATATTTAGATATTAACTTGTATTAGGCAGTCTTAACTTGAACGACCAGTTTAAAGTAAACAATACTGCATAAGGTGAGTAAACTACAGAGAATAAAGGCGAACTGATAACTATAAGTCGCAATAAGCGCCCCAATCAGTAGCGAACCGACCGCAATTCCTACATCATAGAAGGTATAAAAGGTCGAAGTAGCATAACCAATCCGGTGTTTCGGTGCACGTTGAATGGCCAGTGTTTGAATGCAAGGTTGTGCGCTGCCAAAACCGATACCAATCAATACCGCAGCCAGCAGGAATCCCCCCAACGTCTGAATCTGACTGAGTAAAAAGAGTCCTAAGCTAAAGATGAGTAGCGCAGGATAAATCACATATTGTGGACCTTTGCGATCGTAAATTTTTCCGGTAATCGGACGTAAACTCATCATGGAAATGGCGAATACGACAAAGAATAAACTGGCATAAGCCATCAGGTTTTTACTGGCAGCAAAAGGTGCAATAAAAGACATGATGCTGGCATAAGAGAAAGAAATCAGAGCTGCCAGAACAGCAACAGGCAATGCTTTCTTTTCTACAACATCAGACAACACCAGTCCTTTTTTCTCAGGAATAGTTTGAATGATGTGCTCAGGCTCTTTGACCGGAATCATTAAGCAGAAAGCAAATCCGATAAAAACTAATGCAATAAGCAGCGTTGTGATCTGAAAATAAGACCAGTATTCAATCAGACTTAAGCCAATCAATGGTCCTAGAACAATACCCAGATTGACTGACATGACGTAATAGCCCATGCCTTCGCCTTTACGCTGTTCTGGAATAAACTGATTTACTACAGGGACACAGACGGTAGTCAAAATACTAAACCAGATCCCATGCAAAAAACGGATGATAAATAAGGTCGTCAACTGATCGGCAAGCAGGTAGGCTAGGGAAAATAGACTGAAAAAGATTCCAGAAACAATCAGGGTTTTACGGATACCCAATTTTTCAATAATTAGGCCACTAAATGGTCGTACAGCAATCGCTGAAATCATGAACAAGGTCATGGCCAGACCAGCTTGGGCTAAGTTTCCGCCTAATTCTTTCAGGATATAAATCGGTAAAATCGTGGTTTGTGCAAAATAGAAAATAAATAAAAACAGGTTATTGGCCAGACACAGCACAAAAGGCTTGGTCCATAAAGGCAATAGATTGGATTTCATAATTTTCCTAAATTGATCTATAGGGAAATGCTGCGATGAGCATGAATATTATTTTTATAAAGCAGCCTGAGCTATCTGATGCGAGTGATAGCAGGTACAGCAAAGACTTTAAGAAAAATGTGTGAAAAATACAATAAAATTCCGATATAAATACATTGTATTTGATGGTGAGCTTTAAATACGAAGTTTTCAATGCGTAAAAAAATCAGCCCGCAGGCTGATTCTTATTTTTCCATACTAAATCAAAGTAGCTTATAGGCCAGCTTCATATTCTGTATTAGACAATAGCTTTTCTACATCTGCCATATTGTCCGGTTTGATTTTATAGATCCAGCCTTTGCCATACGGGTCATCATTAATGAAGTCAGGATCATCTTCAAGCGCAGCATTGATTTCAACCACTGTACCAGAGACAGGTGCATGAATATCAGAAGCAGTTTTCACTGATTCAACCACGCCAGCCTGTTCGCCCGCAGTAATATGTGAGTCAAGATCTGGTGCTTCTACATAAACCAGATCACCTAATGCATCCTGTGCATGGTCGGAAATACCGGTCACAACAAGATCACCCTCAATGCGTACCCATTCATGCGTACTTGCGTACTTTAATTCTGAAGGATGATTCATTGATAACTCCCTAAAAATCTTAAGATCATTTTTGATATGTTTTATACATTCTTTTTGGCCAAAACAAAAGGTTTATCCGTGCTTATAAATAAGGATCTTTACGCCAGTTGCTCGGGCTACGACCACTCCAGCGCTTAAACGCCCGACTAAAATTGGCCACATCACTATAGCCAAGTTCATCAGCGATCTGCTCCAGAGTAAAGTCTGTACGGGATAATAAGGAAGTGGCATGCCGGTAGCGCACTTCATCCACTAGCGTAGAGAAAGAAGTACCTTCAGCGGCCAACTGACGCTTTAAGGTTCGATCCGACATATGCAGCCGTTCAGCTACGCTTTCAATACTCAGATAATGCTGTTCGGAATGAGTCAGAATATCCCGTACCCGCATGGCAATCCGGTGCCGTTCACCAAGTGCCGATAATTCAGCTTCACACTGGTTAATCGCAATCTGGCTAGCAATCGGATCAGCGTGTACCAACTTGTTCATCAGGTAGCTTTTATCAAAGCTTAAAATTAAATGCGGCTGTTCAAAACGGAACTGATGCGTAGGAAATTTCGCCATGAAGCGCTCAAAACCTTCCGGTTTTTTGAAATCAAAGTCGATTTCACCGGTTGCATCGTTAACCCCGGTAATGGCTTTGGCCATACTGATCAGGCCAATCATCAGGGCAATTGAAATTTCGGTGCGAAGCGGTTCCAGCTGAATATCAGTTTGCAACTGTACGGTTGCCTTAGCGCCAAAGGTCGAGAAAAATAGCTGCAGGAAGGGTAAACGTAACTGAATGAATCGGTTCGCTAGCACCAGAGCTTCGGTAATATTATTCGCCGTCATGATGGCATAACCGATAAAGCCATGAATCGAAATCCGCATCTGGGTACCTAAGTGATAACCCAGTGTCGGTTCACCAGTGAGCTTCAGGGCATGCTTGACCAGTTCATTGGCCACAGGGGTCGGAATACGGTAATCAGGATCTGCCAACTGTTCACTGGTCAGGCCAAAAGGCTTAAAAAGCGACTCATTATTATACCCCCAGCGGGAAATGACATCGAGAAGCAAGAGACCGTATACACCTGGAATACCTTGGTCTTGGCGTGGAGCTATTGTTTTCATGCGCGATCCGTTGCACTCATTCAAATTTTTTTATTTTCACTTCATATTGGCATGAAAAAGCCATTTTCTTGATAAAAATTGTTGGACAAAGCTGTGGCAATTTCCACAAGCAGATTTTAATCAACTTAAAGCAGAGTAGCTCAACTTAAAGTTGGAAATCAATGTAAACCAGAGATATTTTAGGGATTTAATTTTAAGCCTACAGATTTCTATTAATTCAGAATAGGGCTGTTTTTTGAATAATCTGGAATTTAAAAATGCCTGTGGAATAGTTGATATTCCCATAAAAGCAAACCGAAGCATGGCTATTCAAGTGACTCAAATAGAATGCTTCGGTTTCTGTTGTAGAGCTTAGCTACTACTGAATAGAGCGATTATGCTTCGTGTAAGTTATCAGTTTTGGCATGTTGCTGTACCAAGAACCCGCCGGTTTGACGCTGCCATAGCTGCGCATAGATTCCGTTTAAGGCCACCAGTTCATCATGCGTACCTTGCTCAGCAATTTTACCTTGATCCATCACAATCAGACGATCCATCTGCGCAATGGTAGAAAGACGATGCGCAATGGCAATAACCGTTTTACCTTGCATCAAATCATCCAGACTATTCTGAATAGCCGCTTCAACCTCAGAATCCAGAGCACTGGTGGCTTCATCCAGAATCAGAATCGGCGCATCTTTCAAGAATACCCGGGAAATGGCAATACGTTGGCGCTGTCCACCAGAAAGCTTCACGCCACGTTCACCTACATAAGCGTCATAGCCTCTACGGCCACGCAAATCAGTCAGATTCGGAATAAATTCTTCTGCTTTGGCCTTGCGTACAGCTTCAAACATCTCTTCATCAGTTGCATCTGGACGACCGTATTTTATATTTTCAGCAACGGTACGATGCAGCAAAGACGTATCCTGAGTGACCAGCGCAATATTTTTACGCAGACTGTCCTGAGTGACATCGGCAATATCCTGGCCATCAATCAGAATACGGCCCTGATTCAGATGATAGAAATGCAGTAACAATTGAATCAGAGTTGATTTACCGGCACCGGAACGACCTACGATGCCGATTTTTTCACCCGGACGAATGGTCAGATTAAACTGGTCAATGACCGGTTTTTCATTATAGGCAAAAGTGACATTATCGAATTTAATCTCACCGTGTTTCAGTTCCAGTTCTTTCGCATCTTCTTTGTCTTGAATATTGATTCGACGACCTAGAGTTTTCATCCCGTCCTGAATAGTACCGACATTTTCAAACAGGGCAGAGGTCTGCCACATCATAAACTCGGCAATACTATTCAGCTTTAATACCATCGCTGTGGTGGCTGCAATAATCCCTAGCTGCGCCTGACCTTGCATCCAGAGCCAGATCGCAGTTCCCAGCACACCTGCATATAGCACAACACTCAGCATCAGAATGCTGATTTCGTATTGAGCGCCCAGACGCATCTGTTTATATACCGTAACCATAAATTCCTGCATGGAGGATTTGGCATACTGGCTTTCACGACCCGCATGCGCAAAGAGTTTTACGGTCTGAATATTGGTATAGGCATCAGTCACACGTCCGGTCATGACTGCACGCGCATCCGCTTGTAAGGATGAAATCTTGCTTAATCTTGGAATGAAATAGCAGGCGGCACAAATAAACAAGAATAGCCAGACCATAAGCGGCAGGATGAGTAAGGGTGAAATAGCACCCAAAACAATATTAATCGTGACGAAATAAATCAGCACATAAGCCAACATATCGCCCAAAATGACCCAGAATTCCCGGATCGCCAGCGCCGTTTGCATGACTTTGGCCGATAAACGTCCGGCAAAATCATTATGGAAGAAGTCCAAACTCTGTTTGAGCAATAAATTATGGAAGCGCCAACGCAGACGCATCGGGAAATTACTGTATAAAATCTGATGCTTGATCAGGGACTGGGCACTGGCAAACAGGATATTGGCCAGCAAGATAATACTCAATAAGGTCAGGTTGCTGGCATGTTGATCTAAAAAAGTCTCTGGCTGACTTTGACTCAACCAGTTCACCAGATCACCAATTTTTGAATACAGTAAGGCCTCAAAACTGGCTGCACCTGCGGTACACAATACTAGAATCAGCAAATAACGGCGTACCCCATAAGCTGCTTGCCAGACAAAGGGGAAAAACCTGGTGGGTAAAGGTTGATTCAGGTTTTTGGTGGGATAGGGGTCTACCAGCCGTTCAAGCCATCGAAACATTCACGTACTCTTATCATGTATTTTCTTTGCGAGGATTATAAAGGATTCTGCTTTTTGAAGTCTGAATTTGAGTGAAATTGCCACAAATGTTTAACTAAATCAAACTTTAGGTTGCAGAGCAGAAACTCATGCCAGATTTATGCCAGCTGATATGAAAACTAAAAATAAGAGCTTGAAATCGTTTAAAATACTGAGAATAAAAAAGCCCGAAATAGAGATTATGTCGGGCTTAAGTTAAGAGGTTAGTTTAAGTGATAATCGGAGATGAAGAACTCGCGTTAAAAGATTCTTTAAAATCACTTCCAGAAGGCGCCTGATAAACTTTCAATCCAAATTCCGGAATAATCGCCAGAATATGGTCCATGATATCTGACTGGATATTCTCATACTCTGCCCAAACCGTCGTATTGGTGAAAGCATAAATTTCCAGTGGCAAACCTTCGCTGGTCGGTTGTAACTGACGCACCATCAATGAGAAATCTTTAGCAATACCAGGATGCTGTTGCAGATAAAATTCCAGATAAGCGCGGAACGTTCCTAAATTGGTCAGACGGCGCTGGTTGTATTGTGAATGATGCTGGAGCTGCTGGTTAAACTTCTCTAGTTCTTCTGATTTGGTATTCAGATATTGATCCAGCAGGATAAAATTTTTCAGCTTGTTCTGTTCTTCAGCCGTCATGAAATGTACGCTGGTTTGATCAATATGAATTGAACGTTTGATCCGGCGGGCACCCGCTTCCTGCATGCCGCGCCAGTTTTTAAAGGTATCAGTCACCAGTTTATTGGTCGGAATCGTGGTCACAGTCTTGTCAAAGTTCTGCACAGTCACTGTATGTAATGACATATCAATGACATCACCATCGGCATTTAGGGTCGGCATTTCAATCCAGTCACCAATACGTACCATGTCATAAGATGAAATCTGAACCGAAGCCACCAGTGACAGAATCGTATTTTGAAAGACCAGCATCAGGACAGCGGCCATCGCACCAAAGCCAGCGAGCAAGGTGAATACATCTTTTTTCAGGAAAGTGCCTAAAATCATCAAGCCACAAACAATGAAGATGATCAGCTTGACCAGCTGTAAATAACCTTTAATCGGCTTGTTGCGTGACTTGGGATTGCGCTGATAAATCAGGTTAAAGATATTCAGTAATTCACCGAGCGCCAGAGCAATGGTCAGGAAAATAAATGCCTGAGCACCCATTTGTACAAAAGTTTGTACCTTGTCGGATAAATGCGGGACAGTGGTAATCCCGTTCATGATCACGATTGCCGGAACAATATTGGAAATCCGGCGAATCACACTATGTTCAGCAAAAATCTGATTATTGGCAAAGGGCATTTTGGAAATCAGTTGACGAATGCCGCGTACAACAATCTGTTTGGCAAACACATTGGCAAGGATGGCCAGTAAAATCACAATACTCAGTGAAGATAACATTTCCAGCCATGGGTACTGATCGGCCCAATCTCGAATATTCTGAATAAAATTAAACTGTTCCAACTGATCTTTCTCTTTAACTCAAAAAATTTGTTAGAGTTTATAGGTTTAAACGCAATTTTTTAATCTTGGATAACCTTTTAAAACATATCTTTCTTAGAGGAGGCGAACTTAATCACTATTCAGGCATTTATTTTTTCCTTCAGGTTAATTCAGATTAAATAGATCAATGGAAATTGATTGGTTAATGGCTAGGAAATGTGAAAAATTGATATAACAGCCTAGCTTGTATTTTTTCTAACTTTAAAAAATTAAAAAAGGTCAGAGTGAATTAAAGAATTTGGTATAGCGTTTATTATGTTAGTTCAACATAACTTAATGTTTATTTTACATTTTATATACTTACTTTTTTTAGGGGATAGTGCTAGGATTAAAATCATATAATCTTAATCATTAAAAATGAAAAATCTTCAAATAGTTATAGCACAAGCTTACATTCCTATGAACTGGAACATATTGAGCAATCAATAAGCCATGAAATTAATAACACTATATTAGAGATAGTGGTTAATGATGAATCTTTTGAAAAAATTGATTGTTACTTGTATTCAAAGAAAGATCCAAAAAAAATTCTTAAAAGCTCTATACATTATGTAATAGCACTCTTAGAAAGAGCAAAGTATAGGGTAGAAAAAGTTCAGCAAAATAACGTGAGTCCTTTGCATATCTGCTTATACGTGATTAAGAAAATTGAGGGATTTATTGCATATTTACAGACTAAATTTTAGTTATTAGCGCTTTCATTTAAGGCTCGTTATATGAAATCTGAAGTTTCCAAATAGGATTTGAATTGAGTGAAATTTGCTATCTATTAATACAAGAATATGCAAAAGACAAGCTGACATAGACTTAATGAAACAGATTAAAAAAACCGGAAAGTATGCCGGTTTTTTTATTTATGCTTTTCTTTTAAGGAAAATGTGTTTACCACATTAAATCATCAGGAATCACATAAGCTGCATATGGATCTTCTTCATCAGTAGTTTCTTCATTTTTCTCTGAATTATTCACGATGATAAAGCCTTCCATTTTTGAATTTATACGATCTGCCAGAGCTTTAGGCAGGAAGGCATAACTCTCATTTTCACGTGCAATCACCAGACTGCCAGCGACCAGTGCATTATAAATCTGCTGGTTGATATAAACTTTCTTGATCTTGCTATCATCAATAAACTGATAACTGATCTCACCATCCGTATCGCGGATTTTATGCTGGTTAATCATCTGCATGATGGCAGCTTTGAGTTCTTTTTCCTGCAACTGGGCTTTTTTCGCCTGTTCAATGGCTTGGTCTTTAGCCAGCTTTTCCTGTTTGTCCTGCTCAATCTTGGCCTTGATTTCGGCTTCTTTACTGTCACCTGTGCGTTTTTCATGTACAGCCTGTTTAGACAGTTTTTTGGCTTTTTTATTATCGACCAAGCCTGCCTTTAACAATTGTGCCTGTAATGCATTTTTAACCATGAGAATTTCCAGAAATTAGTCGTGTTGATGTCGATAACGTAAATAGATCACCCAATAGGTCAGGCTAAGCAGCAGGCTTAACACTGTAGGGACCAGGAATGCATTTAATTTTAAATAAGGATAAATCCAGCTGGCAAGTATGCCGCCCACCAAAAAGCCGACCAGAATCAGCATATGCAGGATCACTTTACGGGATTCTACTACCAGACCACGCAGGCGATAGCCCATAGCCAGACCTAAATCGGTCAGTACACCAGACAAATGGGTGGTCCGGATAATCGCACCTTTATAGTGGCTGACCATGGCATTTTGTACACCCATCGCGACACAGGCCCATAACAAGGCATAACGCGGGAAATAGGGCAATAACAGCCAGCAAATGAATATAAAAAAAGCCACCAGGCTTAAAGGATAACCATACAGGCGTCCCAAGCGAAAGTGACTATTTCCTAAAATCAGCCCGCTATACATCGAGCCAATCACATAACAGAGCGTAACCAGAATCAGATATAAAATCTGGCGTGGTTGCCAGTCCAGCAGCGCCATCGCCAGCATACTGACGTTACCGGTCATATGTGAAACGGACTGATGCAACACGGTCACCAGTCCTAATACATTAATCATTCCGGCATTTACCGCAAGGAAGAATGCACCCAATTGAACCCACGATGGTAAACGCTGTAATGGCATGGCAATATCATTAGCAAAACATCTTGATTCTTCAATATAAAATCAATCTGTAGCGCGGTCTACTGCTGTAGTAAATAAAACATCGGTAGATGAGTTGAGTGCAGTCTCGGTAGAGTCCTGCAATACACTGATCACCATACCAATCGCCACCACTTGCATCGCGATATCTGAAGAAATCCCGAACAGGCCACAAGCCACGGGAATCAGCAATAGTGAACCACCCGCCACACCTGAAGCACCACACGCAGACACAGTTGCTACGATAGAAAGAATTAGCATAGTGGTGAAGTCAACATTAACACCTAAAGTATTTACTGCAGCTAAAGACAACACGGTAATCGTCACTGATGCACCAGCCATGTTAATTGCTGCACCTAAAGGAATTGCTACGCTTGAAGTAGTCTCTTTCACACCTAAGCGTTTTGCCAAGTCCAGGTTTACCGGAATATTGGCAGCAGAACTGCGGGTAAAGAATGCGGTAATACCACTTTCACGTAAGCAGGTAAACACCAGTGGATATGGATTGCGACGGGTAATGAAACCCACCATTAATGGGTTAATCACTAAGGCTACAAATACCATGGTACCCAGCAGAACAGCTAATAAATGCGCATAGCTAGTCAAAGTATCAAGACCGGCTTCGGCAAAAGTCACGGCAACCAGACCAAAAATACCCACTGGTGCAAAGCTGATTACCAGACGAATTACATAATTGATGGCATTGGCAGCGTCATTTAAACAGGTTTTAGTTGTGTGCGATGCATGACGGAAGGCAATCCCTAACGCAATTGACCATGCCAGAATCCCAATAAAATTCGCTTCAGCAATGGCAACCACCGGGTTCGCCACAAAGCTCAGCACCAGATTTTTGAGAATTTCACCTAGGCTGCCTGGTGGCTGTAAATCACCTTGCGCTGCAATATCCAGGAACAATGTGCTTGGAAATAAAATACTGGCGATGACAGCACTTAATGCTGCCAAGAACATGCCGACAGCATACATCAGCATAATAGGTCTTATCGTTGAATTGGTCTGGCCAACCTGGAAATTTGCGATTGATGCAAGAACCAGAATGAAAACCAGAACTGGCGCGACGGATTTTAGTGCCTTAATAAACAGATCGCCCAACAGGCTTAAGGAAGGTGCAGCTTCAGGAAATAATAGAGCCACACCAACACCTAAAATAATGGCGATGATGATTCGGGAGACTAAACTCAGACGCGATAGGGCAGAAAACATAAGGTTGCCTTGTGAAAATTACGAGGGCTAAATGCGAAAAAAATTTGCGTTATTTTATACTTAAATTAAGGATCGCTTAAAATATATTTTTAGATAATATTTAAGTGACTGAAAATTAATAAATAATTAAGATGGTTTTTTATCTTGATCGTATTATTTCCATACAAAATTCTTAGAAATAGCCAGATTTACTGATTGGTTTTTAATCTTTATTTTTTAAATGAATATAGAATTTAAATCAATCATTTCCAGTTATGTTTCAGTTCAATTCTTTGCATGACAGCATGTCTATCATGCAAGGAATTAAAAAATCTTAAATCATATAATGTTGAGGCTTCTCGAAGATTTCCGGAGCCAGATCCTGAATTGCCTGAAAATGGGTTAGATAAATCCGTCCACTCAAATGTGTCATGAGTTTGGAGGCTTGCAAGCGGTCGAATACCGGGCCTTTCACTTCTGCAAAGTGCAGGCGAATATTTAGTTTGGATAATTCAGCATTGAGCTCTTCCAGCGTTTCCAAAGCACTCAAGTCAATCGCACTAATACTAGAGCAGTTCAAAATCACATGCTCTAACTTGTCATTTAAACTTAACTGATTAATCAGATAACCTTTAAGAGTATGCGCATTTAAAAAACTTAGGTTTTCATCAATACGCAGAGATAGAACCCGATCAGAAGTCATCACCTGATGACGCTGGATATTTCGGAAATGCTGGGTGCCTTCGACCAGACCCACGACTGCAATATGAGGGCGGCTGATGCGCCATAGCATAAGAATAAAGGTCGAAATAATCCCGACGATTAGACCGGTAGTAATATCCAGTAATACCACACCAAAAAAAGTAATCCACATGGCAATGCCATCAGCTTTGGAATAACGCCAGGCATCGACGAAAGGCTGGAAATTGACCAGTTTCCAGATAGACACAATAATGGTTGCAGCCAGAATGGTCAGCGGCAGATCCTCAAAGAAGCTGGTAAAAAACAGACTAACCACGACAATCAATAAAGAAGACAATACGCCAGCCAAAGGTGTTTTGGCGCCAGCGTCAGCATTAACCACAGTACGTGACAGACTACCGGTTACAGGAAAGGCGGAACTGATTCCGGCACTGATATTGGCTACACCGAGCGCAATCAGTTCCTGATTACTGTTCAAATTGCTACGCTGCTGTAGCGCCGTTGCCTGAGCAATAGAGAGAGATTCCACAAAACTGATCATGGCAATCATGCTGGCACCCGGTAATAAGGTCATCACCAGCTCCCAGTTCCAGTGTGGGAAAGACAAGGGCGGAAAGCCAGAAGGAATTTCACCGACCGTTTTAATGCCTTGAACTTTTAAGTCTAAAAACAGAACGGCTGCAATACCGAGAAAAACCAGAATCAGTGGAACTGCTCGAACCAGAAAATCAGTCGAACCGATCCGGCTTTGTACTGCTTGAGATTTTAATAGTTTCGGCAGATAAACCAGTAAACCGATAGAAAGCAGGCCAAAGATCAGACTCGGGAGATGCAAAAGTGGTAAATATTCAATCAGGCTTTTCACCAGCTCGGGAATATTATTGGCTTTTAAAGGTAAATCCACCAGAAACTTGAACTGACCAAAAGCAATCAATAGAGCCGAAGCAATAATAAAACTCTGAATGACCGGATGGCTGATCAGCTGAATTAAAAAGCCGAAACGGAATACACCTAAAAGCAGGGAAATAATGCCGACCATCAATGCCAATAAAGTTGCCGCTTCAATATAGACCGGAGAACCCACTTCAAATAATGGATTCAGTGTGGCAAAGGTCATCATGGAAATGATGGCTACCGGCCCAATCGATAAAGTCGTACTGCCGCCCAATAAGGCATAAATGATCATTGGCAGAATACTGGCATAGAGTCCCATAATCGGTGGCAAACCTGCCAGCATGGCGTAGGCCATCCCTTGGGGTACCAGCATCGCGACAACAATCAGGGCAGCCAGTACATCTGATTTTAATTTCACTGGGCTGTACTGACTTAACCATGACCAGGCAGGGAGTCTATTGAGCAGTCTAGACTTAAAATTTGGCATATACAGGTCTAAATCACAAATATAGATATATTATGCACAAATTCTGCTAAGAAGTCTTAGGATATAAATAGGTGATCATTCACATTTTAAAAAATGAATGAGAGGACAAAGGATCAAGGCAAAAGACTTAAAACTCTCAGTAGAGAAAATTTAAATCAGGCAGATCGCTTTAAAATAAAACAGGACGAATGAGGTAAATTGCAGCTTTAAGCGACTGCTTGATTTACACAGTAGATTTGATAAAGCTTTTTTAACATTTCTACCAGGTTCTGGTCTTTGATCGAATAATAGATCTGCTTGCCGTCTCGACGGGTATTTACCGCATCGCTTTTACGCAAAATCATGAGCTGCTGAGACAGGGTTGGCTGTCTGATCTCGGTAATCTCTTCAATTTGAGAGACATTCAGTTCATTTTGGGAGAGATGACATAAAATGAGCAGTCGGTCCGTATTGGCCATTAACTTTAAAATACCGACAACCTGTTGAGCTGAATCCCGCATCGCGGCAATTTCAAGATCGGTTTTCATTTACTATGTCCATTTATACAATTACAGCCCGCGAATTATACGACTCGAACAGCATGAATTGATGGATAGAAAGCGTGAATTACTATGGTTTTTAATGAATTGTGTTATCAAGAATAGTTATAATTTACTAATTAAAATATAAGATAATTTTATCGTGTTCCGGTTTTTTAGGAAGAAGATGTTTCATTTCAAACTGCTATCGTGATTCCATCTTGTTTCAGGCATCTACAAAGCCGGAAAATGCTTGTATCATGTAAATACATCTTGGCGAATAACATCAAGGATATTCTAATGACTACAGATTCAGCTTTTCCAACACCTGCCAATTTAGGTATCGCGGTTTATAGCAATAATGCAGAGGCAATTGGTAATACCCCTCTGGTTCGTATCAATCGTGTCATTTCAGGCGGAGCGACTGTACTTGCGAAAATTGAAAGCCGTAACCCGGCATTTTCGGTGAAATGCCGTATTGGCGCAGCCTTGATTGCTAATGCAGAAAAGTCAGGTAAATTGAAGCCGGGCATGCACATTGTTGAGCCAACCAGTGGTAATACCGGTATTGCGCTGGCATTTGTAGCAGCGGCTAAAGGCTATGATATTACCTTAACCATGCCATCCAGCATGAGTATTGAACGCCGTAAAGTGGTGAAAGCATTAGGTGCCAATCTGGTACTGACAGATCCAGCCAAAGGCATGAAAGGCGCGGTGGAAGAAGCACAACGTCTGGTGAATGAAAATCCTGAACTGTATTACCTGCCACAACAGTTTGAAAATCCAGCCAATCCGAAAATCCATGAAGAGACGACCGGTCCTGAAATCTGGGAAGCGACTGGAGGTAATGTCGATATTCTGGTAGCGGGTGTAGGCACAGGCGGTACGATTACCGGTATTTCACGCTTTTTTGAAAAAGTGAAAAACAAGCCGATTTATTCAGTTGCTGTAGAGCCGGCTGAATCTGCCATTATTGGTCAGGCAAAACGTGGCGAGACGCTCACTCCAGGACCACACAAAATTCAGGGTATTGGCGCGAACTTTATTCCAAAGAACCTGGATCTGGATCTGGTAGATGAAGTGATTGCCATTACCAGTAGCGATGCAGTGGAATGGGCACGTAAAACTGCGACTCAAGAAGGCATCTTGGTGGGTATTTCAAGTGGTGCTGCAATGGCTGCAGCTGCGCAACTGGCTGCACGTCCTGAAAATGCAGGCAAAAATATCGTGGTGATTCTGCCAGATGGTGGTGAGCGCTATTTATCTTCAATTCTTTTTGAAGATATTTCTGCTGAGTAAATATTTAACAAATTAGTTTCACTAAATCTCGAAAAAGCCTGAAGTCATCTTTGGGCTTTTTTATTGGACTTTATGCCTTCATATAATGAAAGATCAAGAATTTAAACCAGAAGCTTGACCTTCCCATTATGGTAATGTTTAAGCTATAGCATAGGCAGTGAATGGGTGAATGGGTGAATGGAGAGCGCAGAATGAATAAACCAGCAACCACACAGTTGTACGAACAGCAGGTACAGATTTCAGGAATGACCTGTGCCTCTTGTGTCGCACGTGTGGAAAAAGCCTTAAAGAAAATTGAAGGTGTGGTGGAAGCGAACGTCAATCTCTCCACTGAACAGGCTTTTTTAAAAAGTGAACAACCTATTCCTGCAACGCAACTCGTCAATGCTATCAATAAAATCGGTTTTGAAGCCGTGATCCAGCAGTTTGATTTAAATATTGAAGGCATGACCTGTGCCTCTTGTGTAGCTCGTGTTGAAAAAGCCTTGAAAAAAGTCGATCAGGTACTGGATGCGCAGGTTAATCTGGCAACCGAAAAAGCTCACGTCACTGCAATTCGTCCTCTCGCTGTTTCTCAACTGGTTAAGGCTGTACAAAAAGCTGGCTTTGATATTCAAACCGACCGAATTGAACTGGCTATTGAAGGCATGACCTGTGCCTCCTGCGTAGCACGTGTAGAAAAGGCCTTGAAAAAAGTCGATCAGGTAAGTGAAGCACAAGTCAATCTCGCCACTGAAACAGCTTCGGTCAAGGCACCGCGTAGTCAGCTTCCAGCTTTAATTGCTGCTGTCGAAAAAGCTGGATATAACGCTCATGCAAAATTAGATGCACAGGCTACCGATGCCCAGACGGCATTTCAGGAAAAGAAAACCGCTGAAACTGAACAGCTAAAACGTGACTTATGGTTGGCGCTAATTTTAGCTGTTCCGGTGTTTATTCTGGAAATGGGTTCACACCTGATTCCGGCTTTTCATCACTGGATTGCACATACGCTAGGTACTGAAAACAGCTGGTATATCCAGTTTGTACTGACGACTCTGGTTTTGCTGATTCCAGGACGGCGGTTTTATCAGCATGGGATTCCGGCATTATTCCGACTGGCCCCCGATATGAATTCTCTGGTTGCCGTGGGAACAATAGCCGCTTATGGATTTTCCTGTATTTCCACCTTCTTTCCGCAATTATTGCCGCAAAGCACTGTGCATGTGTATTTCGAAGCAGCAGCGGTGATTGTTGCCTTGATCTTACTGGGGCGTTATCTGGAAGCTCGAGCCAAAGGTAAAACCTCTGAAGCGATTCAATATCTGGTTGGCTTACAGCCAAAAACTGCCCGAGTACAGCAAAATGGAACTTGGGTTGATCTGGCGATTGCGGATGTACAGCAGGGCATGCTGATCGAGATTCGTCCGGGTGAGAAAGTCGCAGTTGATGGTGAAGTCGTTTCTGGTCAAAGTTATATCGATGAAGCCATGATCAGCGGTGAACCTTTAGCGGTGGCTAAACAGGCTGGGGATCGGGTGATTGGCGGAACGGTAAATCAGAATGGCACCTTGCAGATCAAGGCGACTGCGGTTGGTCAAGATTCAGTCCTGGCCCAGATCATTCATATGGTGGAACAGGCACAAGGTGCAAAGCTTCCGATTCAGGCGGCAGTCGATAAAGTGACCTTATGGTTTGTGCCGGCTGTGATGCTTCTCGCGACTTTGACCTTTATTATCTGGTTCCTGTTGGGGCCTGAACCAAATCTGACCTATGCACTGATCAATGCTGTTGCAGTACTGATTATTGCCTGTCCATGTGCAATGGGCTTGGCTACGCCAACATCTATTATGGTCGGCACTGGCCGGGCGGCAGAACTGGGTGTATTGTTCCGTAAAGGAGAAGCATTGCAACTCTTGCAGCAAACCAGAGTTGTGGCGGTAGATAAAACCGGAACTTTAACTGAAGGCAAACCAGCCCTGACCGATTTTGCAGTGACATCTGGTTTTGAGCAGCAAATAGTATTGCAAATGGTCGCAGCAGTGGAAGCCAAGTCTGAACATCCCATTGCCCATGCAATTGTGGAAGCTGCGAAAGCACAACAGTTGCAACTACCTGAAGTCAGCGATTTTGATTCAATCACCGGTGCAGGCGTGAAAGCTCAAGTTTCAGGTCAGCAAATTCATATTGGCGCAGAACGCCTGATGCAACAATTGGGCTTAAGTGCCGATATTTTTAAAGAGAAAGCACAACAGTTAGGCGAGCAGGGACGCACGCCTTTATATGTCGCGATAGATCAGCAGTTGGCTGCCATTATTGCTGTGGCTGATCCGATTAAAGCCACAACCTATAGTGCGATTCAGGCCTTACATGATCAAGGCTTAAAGATTGCCATGATCACCGGTGATAACCAGCATACTGCACAGGCTATTGCCAGACAGTTGAAGATTGATCATGTCATTGCTGAAGTTCTGCCTAATGAAAAAGTCGATGCGGTACGCCAACTCCAACAGCAACATGGCATCGTCACTTTTGTCGGTGACGGGATTAATGATGCACCTGCTTTGGCTCAGGCCGATGTTGGAATGGCAATAGGAACTGGTACGGATGTCGCAATCGAAGCAGCAGACGTGGTGCTGATGTCTGGAAATTTACAGCATGTGGCAACCGGTATTGGCCTGAGTCAGGCGACCATGCGCAATATCAAACAGAACCTGTTCTGGGCCTTTGTCTATAATATTGCCTTGATTCCGATTGCTGCCGGTCTGTTGTATCCATTCTTCGGTATTTTGTTATCACCGATGTTTGCAGCAGGCGCGATGGCATTATCCTCAGTTTTTGTGGTCAGCAATGCGCTTCGTTTAAAGACTTATCAGCCGATCCAGTTGAAGGAGGCAGTGTAATGAATATTGGACAGGCCGCGAAACGCTCCGGGATCTCGGCCAAAATGATCCGTTATTATGAAGATATCGGTTTATTACCCAATCCTAAACGTAGCGATTCGGGTTATCGTATCTATAGTGACGATGACATCAAGACTTTAAGTTTTATTCAGCATGCGCGTGAACTGGGTTTTTCTTCTGAACAGATGAAAGAATTGCTCGGCCTGTGGCTGAACGATGCCAGACACAGCAGTGATGTCAAACAGTTGGCGCAAAAGCATATCGAGTTACTGCAACAGAAAATTGCGGACATGCAAAATATGATGAAAATTTTGCAGCAATCGGTTGCACAGTGTGCTGGAGATGAGCAATCTGACTGTCAGATTCTGAAACAGATTGAGCAGGGTGTGTCACATGGGCAAACTGCACATACGGCTATCAAAGCAGATCAATAGCCTTGAATTAAAATTCGCTTAACCCAAATTTAAACTGATCAAAGGGAGATCAAGATGAAATTCCGTATTGAAAATATGACTTGTGGTGGTTGTGCACGTAGTGTGACGGCAACTATTCAGGAGCTGGATGAAAATGCTAAAGTCAATGTTGATGTAGTCAGCAAAATGGTGGAAGTTGAATCGAGTGCAAGCGAATCTGAGATTATCGCGGCATTAACTGAAGATGGCTTTCCGCCCGAAACTATAGCTTGATATTCACTATTTAAAAGATAATTCTAAAATGCCTAATCATGATTAGGCATTTTTTATGAAACTGCCGATATTTTATCTGGCGTCATTAATGCCTGATTAATATACAGTTTAATCAAGCGTTCACGCGAACCAATCGCTTTTTGATAACTGGTCGAATTTAATAATAGTGAAGCGCCGTAAGTGACCGTCCAGATATAAGATAAATAATCCCGGATTGACATGGCACTGTCTAAAGACACCAGATAATCATGGGTCATATCTTTAATGCGGATAATCCGTTCTTCACGAATACGATAGAGTTCCTGAAATAACTCTTTCAGGTTTTTTTCATTATTGGTTAAACGCTCTTCAATAACATGCAGCAAAATAGTCCGGTTTGAATTGAGCATGTGATAAAGCATATATTGCGAAACATAATTTTTAATATCGTTATTATATTTATCGGAAATTGCCAGAATTCTTTTTTCATTCAGAATGATGAGTTCTAAATATAACTGGTTCTTGCTTTTAAAATGCTTGTAGATGGTTCCTTTGGCGATGTCCAGTTCTTCAGCAAGTTCACTCAAGGTGATGTCCTGATTATTATCAAGCAGTAGACTTTCCGCCATGCTCAGGATCTTCTCTTTACGAAGAAGGAAGTTCTGCTGTCTTACAGTCGTCATCTTCTTGACTCATCATTTTCGAAAAGGAACCTACTAAGAATATGCTATTTTCGCAGGTATAGCTATAAAACTAAGGTCGTGATATTTATCTAAATTTGTATATTTATTCAACATTTCTTGTAGAAAAAAGTCATATACAGCTGCGCTAAAAATATTGTCAAGAAAATTGAACCCTTGAGATCAACTTTGCTAAATAAAATTCCATTTTCAATATATTTGATTTATGGTTTTAGGGCATAAAGCTGAATCATATTTTCGTTTTAAACCCAGACCAGACAAGGTTTAGCGAAGTGAAGCCAGAGTCATTTTAACAGCTTAAATTTTTCATTCATCAATGGATTTAAGTTTTAATGATTCAGTAAATACCAGAGGTATAAAGTTTTTGATTTTAAATTTTATATCGCTAATTTATGTCAATGAATTCATCGCCAGATTAATTCGATATGATGATTTTTGAATGACATGCATGGATTCGAGCAAAAATCCTCAAAATATTTTCTCGAATCCATAATGAAAAAATACTCAGTAACAGAATTGAGTATCACCAGTGAAGGAATATGAAAATGCCTATTTATAATGCGCCGCTAAAAGACATGGAATTTATTTTAAATGATGTGTTTCAGGCCGAACAATTTTGGCAAGATAATGAAAATCTTGCACATTTAGATATGGCAACTGCAAATGCAATTCTGGAGGAGATGGCCAAGTTTTCCAAGAATGTGATTCTTGATCTGAACCGCCCTGCAGATGAAGAAGGTGGTGCTCAGTTTAGTAATGGTGAAGTCAAAACACCTGCAGGCTTTAAAGAAGCTTTCAAACAGTTTGCCGAAGGTGGCTGGGTGGGGCTGGGCGCGCCTGAAGAATGGGGCGGTCAGGGCATGCCAAAAATGCTGACTGTACTTGCAGACGAAATGATCTGGAGTACCAATCCCTCTTTCATGCTTTACCCGCTGTTAACCGTGGGGGCTGGCATGGCGATCAATGACCGTGCTTCGCAGGAACAGAAAGAAACCTATCTGCCAAAATTCTATACGGGTGAATGGTCAGGCACGATGTGTTTAACTGAGCCGCATTCAGGGACAGATCTGGGCATTATCAAAACCAAGGCTGAACCAAATCAAGACGGTTCATACAACATTACCGGGACCAAAATCTTCATTACCAGCGGTGAGCATGATCTGAGTGAAAATATCATTCACCTGGTACTGGCCAAAACCCCAAACGCGCCAGCAGGTTCACGCGGTATTTCCCTGTTTATTGTCCCTAAATTCCTGGTTAATGCCGATGGTTCACTCGGTGAGCGCAATGCGGTCGCTGCCGGTTCGATCGAACATAAGATGGGTATTAAAGGCTCGGCAACCTGTGTCATGAACTTTGATGGTGCCAAAGGCTATATGGTGGGTAATGAAAATGAAGGTCTGGCGGGCATGTTCGTGATGATGAACTACGAACGTTTGTCGATGGGGATTCAAGGCATTGGCGCGGCAGAATTTGCTTATCAGAATGCCGCACAATATGCGACCGACCGTTTACAGGGCCGTGCATCAACCGGTGCTAAATCACCAGAAAAACCAGCCGATTCGATTCTGGTACATGGTGATGTACGCCGTATGTTGCTGAATGTGCGTGCCAATAATGAAGCTTCTCGTGCTTTCGCAGTCTATGTCGGCCAGCAGCTGGATATTACCAAATACTCCACCGACCCTGAGGCGGTACGTAAAGCAACTGATCGTGTGGCTTTATTAACGCCTATTGCCAAAGCTTACCTCACCGATAAAGCACTGGATGCTGCACTTGAAGCACAAATGTGCTTCGGTGGTCATGGCTATATCCGTGAATGGGGCATGGAACAATGTATCCGTGACCTGCGCATTTCACAGATCTATGAGGGGACCAATGGGGTGCAGGCAATTGACCTGATTGGCCGTAAAACTACGAAATGTAAAGGTGCATATATTGCAGAGTATATTGCAGAAATCCGTGAATTTGCCCAAAGTCTAGATGATGCCTTAACGATTAAAAAGGCAACCTTAGATACCTGTCAGCAACTGGAAGATATTACCAATTTTATTGTTGAGCAGTCTCAGCAGAATCCTGATTTCGCCAACTCCATTGCTGTTGATTATCTGCATGCGGTAGGTTTGTTGAGCTTCGTCTATATGTATGCGCGTATCAGTAAAGCGGCGGTTACCAAAGAAGAAAGCTATTTCAAAAACAAGCTGGTACTGGCAAATTATTATATTGCTAAAGTACTCCCGGATTTGAGTGCGAGAATTCAACGTATTCAGGCAGGTGCGGAGCTGGTGATGCAATTGCCAGAAGAATATTTCACTGCACAGGCCTAAACCCGCAAATATTGCGAAGGACGAACACTGTAGAGCTATTACTTTGCAGTGTTGATAACAATGATGTTAAAGGATGAGATTAGAATGATTGTAATTGTAGAAGCTGTACGTACCGCAATGGGCGGTTTTCAAGGCTCACTTTCAAGCTGTACGGCACCAGATTTGGGTGCTGTAGCGATCAAGGAAGCGGTAGCGCGTGCAGGTCTGGCAGCCAATGATATTGATGAAGTGATTATGGGCTGCGTTCTTCCTGCCGGTTTAAAACAGGGTCCGGCACGTCAGGCCATGCGTCAGGCGGGTCTACCGGATTCCACCGGGGCGACCACGATTAATAAAATTTGTGGTTCAGGCATGAAGGCGGTGATGCAAGCAGCAGACGCAATCAAGGCCGGTTCAGCAGAGATTGTGGTTGCAGGTGGTATGGAATCGATGTCAAACGCACCCTATTTAATGGACAAGGCACGGGCCGGTTTCCGTATGGGGCATGGCAAAGTGACTGATCACATGTTCCAGGAAGGTCTGGAAGATGCGGAAACAGGTCTGTCGATGGGAATCCTTGCTCAGGAAATGGCAGATAAAAAGGGCTATACCCGTGAGCAGCAGGATGCCTATGCGATTGGCTCATTAAATAAAGCCGTGACAGCGGTGCAGCAAGGTTTCTTTAAAGATGAAATCGTACCGGTCACTGTCAGTAGCCGTAAGGGCGATGTCGTGGTAGAACAGGATGAACAGCCTTTAAATGCCAAGGCTGACAAAATTCCAACCTTACGTCCAGCTTTCAAAAAGGATGGAACAATTACTGCGGCAAATGCCAGCTCCATTTCTGATGGTGCTTCGGCACTGGTGATTACCTCGAGTGAAATTGCCGCGCAGCGCAACTTAAAGCCGCTGGCTAATATTGTGGCCTATGCCAGCCATTCGCAGCATCCATCAGAATTCACGATTGCACCAGTGGGCGCGATTGAAAAAGTCCTGAAAAAAACGGGTTGGGATGCTCAGGAGGTTGACCTTTGGGAAATCAATGAAGCTTTTGCCATGGTGACCATGTTAGCAATAGATGCTTTTAAACTTGATCCAGCAAAAGTGAACGTCAATGGCGGTGCCTGTGCGCTTGGTCATCCCCTAGGTTCTTCCGGTTCCCGAATTATTGTGAGCTTGATTCATGCCTTAAAGCGTACTGGTGGCAAGAAAGGCATTGCAGCACTGTGTATTGGCGGTGGGGAAGCAACAGCGATTGCAGTAGAACTAATTTAAGTCTTTTCATAATTGCATGATCATATGCTCAAAGTAGCAAACTTAAATATTTTTTGAATTAGACCACAATGCTTCTGGTACGCCAGGAGCAGGTGTCTCTTTATTTTTAATTTTTGAGAATTTTTATGAACGGTTTAGAGCGTATTCGTTTGCTCGCATTACAAGATAAAGTAGTTCCTGTAGAAAAAGCACTACAATTGATTCAAGATGGTGATGTAATTGGTTTGAGCGGTTTTGGCGGCGCCGGTGAAGCGAAAACTGTGCCTTTGGCATTGGCTGAATATGCCCGGCAGCATCCGATCCATATTACCTTGGCGACAGGTGCAAGTCTGGGGAACCGGATTGATGGGAAACTGAATGAAGCTAACGTTATAACCCGCCGTTATCCTTATCAGGCTGATCCTTCTTTACGTCAGGCCATCAATAATGGTGAAGTGATGTATATCGATCAGCATCTTTCTGAACTGGCAGACAATATCCGTCATAAAAACCTGCCGGCGATTAATGTAGCTATAATTGCCGCAACGGCCATTACTGAAGATGGCCAGATTATTCCGACCGGTTCTTGTGGAAACTCGGCGAATTTCATCGAAATGGCAGATCGGGTCATTGTTGAAATTGATACAACAGTTAATCCGGTGCTAGAAGGCGTACATGATATTTATTTGCCTAAAACCCGTCCAAACCGTGGTCCGATTCCTTTGACGCAAGCCAGTGACAAGATAGGTACAATCGGAATCCATGTTGCACCTGAAAAAATTGCTGCGATTGTCATTAATGAGATTCCGGATACTTCTTTCGCAATGGATGAGCCGGATGAAGAAACACTGGCGATTGCCAGCCACTTAATTCAATTCTTTGAAAATGAAGTCGCCGCAGGACGATTACCTGAAAATCTGGGGCCGCTGCAGTCCGGAGTAGGTTCCGTGGCAAATGCCGTATTTGCAGGTTTTGAACATTCTAATTTCAATAATCTTGAAATGTATTCTGAAGTCCTGCAAGACTGTACTTTCCAGCTTATCGATTCAGGAAAAATGACCTTTGCTTCTGGTTGTTCCATGACCCTGAGCGATGAATGTGCGGCACGGGTGATGAAGAATTTTGATCAGTACAAAGATAAAATTGTCTTACGCCCGCAAGAACTTTCCAACAACCCTGAGCTGATTCGCCGTCTGGGTATAATTGCAATCAATACCGCACTGGAGTTTGATATTTACGGGAATGTGAATTCAACCCATGTCGCTGGCACCAAGATGATGAATGGTATTGGCGGCTCAGGTGATTTTACCCGTCATGCACATATTGCGATTTTTGTGACTAAATCCTATGCCAAAGGTGGTGCGATTTCGTCTGTGGTTCCACTGGTGAGCCATACAGATCATACTGACCATGACGTGGATATTCTGGTAACGGAGCAAGGTTTGGCCGATCTGCGCGGATTGGCACCACGTGAACGTGCCCGCAAGATTATCGATATTTGTGCTCATCCCGATTATCGTAAAAGTCTGAATGATTACTTTGAGCGCGCCTGTGCGCATGGTGGGCAAACACCGCATTTGTTAAATGAAGCTTTGTCCTGGCATGCCCAGTTTGAAGAAACCGGTTCAATGAAAATTGCTTAGTTCTCTTTCTTAAAATAAGCCCAAAATAAAGCCTGTGAATCACGGGCTTTATTTATTGTACTAGATAAATATTTTAGTTCTGAATCAGACGTGGGTTATTAAAGACTTTATCCAAGATATGCCGATGAATGAAACGCAGTTTATCTTTCACAGCTTCAGTCAGCTTAAAGGGGTAAGCATCTTCCAGACCCATACTGCGGTTTAAGGCATTCAAATTAAAAGTCAGGGTGACCCAGTTTTCCAGGATATGTTCAAAATCCTGTCCACCAATCGGGCATTCTTTAAAGTCCATACTGGCTAGATTTCGGCCATTACCTTCCACGCGTAGACCGGCATAAAATGCAGTTTCCAGTGTTTCCATGATATGCAGATAATGTGACCAGGTTTCAGCCCAATCTTCCCACGGGTGTGCAGTGGCATAGGGACTAATATATTTTTCATGCCAGTTGATAGGCGCACCTTGATTATAGTGCCTCTCTAGTGCTTCACTATAATTTTGCCGCTCATCTCCAAAATAATGGCGAAGTTCATTGAGTAATTCCGGATGTAGATGCTGGATGACATTAAAATAAAAATGCCCACTTTCATGACGAAAATGCCCTAATAATGTCCTGTAATTTTCACCCATATTGACCCGGGTTGTTTCCCGATAAACCACATCGGCCTCGAAGGCATTTAAGGTAATCACCCCATTGGCATGGCCGGTAAGTACTGGCTTGTCTTTTTCAGGAAGAAGAAAATCAAAACGCAAACCTAATGGATCATCATCCGAATGTTTTGGACGAGGCATAATGTTCATACGTTGGGTCAGATATAGAAACCGGCGTTTGGCTTCCTCAAGCCGATACCAGTAAATCATGTTTTCGGCATTTTCCAGATTTGGAATTACATGAGTCAGCTGGCAGGATTCGCAAAAATCTTCCTCGTCATCTAAGGGGATCATCCAGTTACATACCTGATGATGGGTATAGTTATAACAAGGTTTATAACGGGAATATTGATACTTCTCGGCAACGGGAACCCACTCCTGAGCATTCAGCTTTTTAAATGTCGTCATTTCTTTTTCGGATGCGATATAGCCGATAGGAGAAAGGCAGTGATCACATACGAATTTGGCGAAAAATATCTGCTGTTCGCAAACTGGACATTCAAAATACTTCATCGATACTCCCTGCAAAATGAATGAATTACAATGAATTACTGAAACTCTATAATTTATATTCAGATTGCATTGCGGAATTTTATCCTGTTTAAAAATTCATCATAAAAATTTCTTAAAAAACACTATGTTGATTAATTGTAAAATGCGTGTGATCGATTATTCATTAAATTATAGTTTAGTGACTGTTTATAGAAGAAAAGCTGAGTGAACTGTAAAAACTGATGAACTGATTTATGTATTTTTTTCTTAAATAAAAACGAGAGTATCAATTTAAAAAAACTGAATAATGCAAACTATAAAAAAATTAGAGATCAAAAGTTATTGAAAAAAATCGATTGAATCGCGTTTTTCAAAAGACCTAATTGGTATATATTTTGCTCAATTTTAAAACATACATAATGCTGAAAAATAAATTATTTTTAATTTTTTAGTTCTGCTTTTGGGGTATTAAAATATGATGAAGATAAGAAAAGCCACTGTTCAGGACACACTAGCAATTGCGAACGTCATTGCCCCATTTGTTGATGTCTTGATTTCTAGTGAAGAGGGACGCAAGCGTTTTCAACCTAAAATTCTTCAGACCATTTTTGATCGAGCTGATATTCATTATTTTGTTGGAGAAATTAATCAAAAAATTGTGGGCGTGGTGGCCTATATGGAACCTGCACACTTCATGCACTTTTTTCTGGATCCAGCTTATCAGGGGCATGGACATGGACGACAAATGTGGAATTTTTTAGAAGAAAAAATTCGTAATCAAGGGCATCAAAAGATTACAGTCAAATCCAGTTTATATGGCTTCAATATTTATAAAAAATTTGGTTTTGTAGAAACAGGTGAACTTACTCACGAACATGGCATTCGCTTTATTCCAATGGAAAAAGTTTATTCTGATGAAACATCTTCAGTCTCTTAAAATAGAAGAGCCGTTTATTATAAGTTAATCAAAGATCAGGAGTTATTTTCTTATTTATTAGCATAGTTGGAATCTGAGAAATCAATTTTATCCCTGTCAAATTGATAAATTTTAATTATTTTTAAATTAGAAAATTAAACTTTTAGCTATTAGCCATTATCTCTTTTTTAATTAGTCATAGATTGTACTAAGGCATAGAATTAATTCACTTTTACGGTACTAATGATCAGGGTATGGCAATCAGCTGGATTTTCTTCACTTTAATGGCTGCATTTATGCAGGCCTGGCGAAATGCCTTTCAAAAACAGCTTAGTACCACAGTCGATATTTGGGGCGTGACACTGGCACGTTTCCTGTTTGGCTTGCCGCTGGCCGGGCTTTACATTGCAGCTTTATACCATTTCAAACCGGTAGAAAGTGTGGTGCATTTTAGCCCGAAGTACTGGATCTTTATCCTGATTGCGGGTATCAGCCAGATTCTGGCGACTGCTTTGATGGTGCAGCTGTTTAAACAGAAAAATTATGCGATTGGCGTTGGACTGGCAAAAAGTGAAGCGATTCTGGCAGCCATTATCGGAGTGATTTTTCTTTCAGATCATCTTTCTGTACTGGCATGGATCGGGGTGCTGATCGGTGGCTATGCGGTATTCCTGCTGAGTAAGGGCAATCAGCTCACCGGCCTATCCACCAAGACTTTAGCCATCGGAATCGGCAGCGGTTTGAGCTTTGCTATTACTTCACTCTTGGTACGTGAAGCCAGTCTGGAACTACCGATGTTGCCAACCGTGCATCGTGCTTCATGGGTACTGATTTCAGTGGTTGGTTTCCAGTGCATCAGTATGCTGATTTACCTCAGTCTGTTTAGCCGAAAAACCTTAGTTGCCATGTGGCAACGTTTGGGGCTAACCTTTAGAGTCAGCTTCTGCAGCTTTATAGCATCCCTCGGCTGGTTTACCGCCATGAGTATGATGAGCGTGCCAATCGTGAAAACCTTGGGACAAATCGAAATCCTGTTCAGTCTGCTAATCTCCGCTTATTTCTTTAAAGAAAAACTGGCGCGTGCCGAGCACTGGGGCTTGGGACTGGTGGTGATTGCAGCGATGCTAGTGATCTGGGCCTGATTAAATACCTGTATTCATAATAATCAAAAGGCCACGATATTCCGTGGCTTTTTGATTTTCTAAAATTAATCAGACTGAAATAAATTCTTTTACTGCCTGATTAAAGGCTTCTGGCTGTTCGACATTGGAAATATGCGAGGCATCTATTCCATATAGCTGGCTGTTCGCAATACGTTGCTGCATAAACTGGCCATCTGCAACAGTCGTCACCGGATCCTGCTGACCCGCAATAATCAGCACAGGGATTTGAATGCTACTAAGTTGTTCGCGGACATCCGCCTTAGCCAGAGCTTCACAGCAGTTTGCATAGCCTTCTGGGCTGCCAGCTCCGAGGTCGTTTGAAAGTTCTGCAACGACTGCCGGGTTGCTCTGGATAAAGGGATCGGTAAACCAGCGTGATGCCGCAGTTGCAGCAATCGGAGCAAGACCTTGCTCACGGACAAGCGCAGCACGGTCTTGCCATGCCTGTTCCTGTCCAATTTTGGCTGCAGTATTGCAGACAATCACGTGGCTAAAACGTTCTGGTTTATGAATCGCCAACCATTGACCGGTTAAGCCACCCATAGAAATACCACAGAATGCTGCTTTTGCAATATCCAAATGATCCAGTAGATTCACGACATCCTGACCCAGCTGCTCCAAGCTATACGGGCCTTGTGGTGCTTCCGAACCACCATGACCACGGGTGTCATAGCAGATTACGTAATGATCCTGCTGGAAATGTTCAATCTGTGGCTGCCACATGCTGTATTTGGTACCCAGTGAGTTGGAAAATACCAAGGCAGGTTTGTTGGCATCCCCAAAAGTCTGGTAATTAATCTGGGCATCATTTGATGTAAATGTTGGCATTTGTTATTCCTTTTATTTCCTTCTAAAAGTTCCTCCCTGAACAAGGCATAAGCACTGCTTAAGCCTTGTGCAAGAAAGGGAGGTTAGGAGGGATTTTTTAAACACGTTCAATAATCAGCGCGATCCCTTGACCCACACCAATACACATGGAGCAGAGAGCATATTTACCACCGGTCTGTTCCAGCTGGTTCAAGGCAGTAGTCACCAGCCGGGCACCGGAAGCACCGAGTGGGTGGCCTATCGCAATGGCACCACCATTCGGGTTGACATGTGCGGCATCATCCGGAAGCCCCAGATCACGGGTAACAGCCAGTGCCTGTGCCGCAAAGGCTTCATTCAGCTCAATCACATCCATCTGATCTAGTGTCAAACCGGTCTGGGCCAGCAGCTTTTTGATGGCAGGCGTCGGGCCAAAGCCCATAATGCGGGGTTCAACACCGACAACCGTTGAACCAATAATTTTGGCACGTGGTTTTAAGCCGTGTTGAGCAATCGCTTCATCAGATGCGATTAAAAGAGCAGCCGCACCATCGTTAATCCCGGAAGCATTACCTGCCGTTACCGTACCGTCTGCTTTAACCACAGGTTTGAGTTTTGCCAAGGCTTCTGCTGTGGTAGAGGCACGTGGATGTTCATCGGTATCTACAACGACCGGTTCGCCTTTACGCTGCGGAATCAGCACAGGAATGATTTCGTTTTTATAGAAACCTTTGGCCTGCGATGCTGCGGTACGTTGCTGGCTGGTCAGGGCAAACTTATCTTGGTCTTCACGGTTAATATTGAACTGTTCCGCCAGATTTTCAGCCGTTTGCGGCATGGTTTCGACGCCGTACATTTCTTTGAGTTTCGGGTTAATGAAACGCCAGCCCATGGTGGTATCTTCAATCTTCTGGCTACGGCCATACGCTGTTTCTGACTTGCCCATCACGAATGGGGCACGCGACATGCTTTCTACACCACCGGCAATAATCAGATGGGCTTCACCGGCTTTAATCGCACGTGCTGCCATCGCGACTGCATCCATCGATGAACCACACAGACGGTTCACGGTCGTTGCCGGCACCTGATAAGGCAGACCTGCAAGTAGTGAAGACATACGACCGACGTTACGATTGTCTTCACCGGCCTGATTGGCACAGCCATAAATCACGTCATCGACCTGTTCCCAGTTTACCGATGGGTTACGTTCCATTAAAGCTTTAATTGGCAGCGCACCTAAATCATCTGCACGGACAGGCGCGAGGCCACCGGCATAACGGCCGAATGGGGTACGGATGGCATCGATAATATATGCGTTTTTCATTGTGTATTTGCTCACATATTTAAAAGAAGAAAACTCCTCCCTTTTTAAAGGGAGGTTGGGAGGGATTTAATGAAGTAGTTTTAATCCTCAAATCCTCCCTAAATCCCTCCTTTAATAAAGGAGGGATTTCCCCTTAATTTGATTGAGTCGCATCAATCAGTTTGGCACCAGTTAATGCCTGCAATTCTTCAAATGACAGACCTTCAACTTTCTCAATCACTTTCATCCCTTCAGGTGTCACATCAATCACACAAAGATCGGTATAAATACGGTCGACACATTTCAGGCCAGTCGCAGGATAAGACAGTTCGGCCACGATTTTTGGCTCGCCTTTTTTGGTTACGTGATCGGTGGTAATAAAGACTTTTTTCGCACCCACAGCCAGATCCATGGCACCGCCCACCGCTGGAATCGCATCTGATGCACCGGTATGCCAGTTGGCCAGATCACCATTTTCAGCCACCTGGAACGCGCCCAGTACCGCGATGTCTAAGTGACCGCCACGCATTATCGCGAAAGAATCACCATGATGGAAGAAAGAACCACCTTCGAGCAAGGTCACGAATTCTTTACCGGCATTGATCAGTTCAGGATCGCGGTCTTCTTCAGCAGGAGGAGGACCGAATGCTAACAGGCCATTTTCAGAGTGCAGGAATACGTCTTTGTCGCTTGGCAGGTAGCTTGAAATCTTGGTTGGTAAACCAATACCGAGGTTCACATAAGCACCATCAGGAATGTCTTGTGCCACACGTTCAGCGATCTGGTCACGGGTCAGTTTGTTATAGCTCATGAATCTTCTCCTTATCCGTGATTACTGTGCAGGTTTAACTTGAACAACGTGTTGAACAAAAATTCCTGGGGTAATGATGTGCTCTGGATCCAGTGCACCCAGTTCAACCACCTCAGAAACCTGTGCAATGGTTACATCAGCTGCCATCGCCATAATCGGGCCAAAGTTACGGGCAGATTTACGGTAGACCAGATTGCCCCAACGGTCGCCCTGATGGGCCTTAATTAAAGCAAAGTCAGCTTTAATCGGATTTTCCAGGACAAAATCTTTGCCTTCATAGTTCAAGGTTGGTTTGCCTTCAGCCAGCAAGGTACCAAAACCGGTTGGGGTATAGATTGGACCTAAGCCCATACCTGCTGCCTGAATACGGCAAGCCAGATTACCTTGCGGCACCAGTTCCAGTTCGATCTTGCCTGCACGATAGAGTTCGTCAAATACCCAGGAATCAGACTGACGCGGGAAAGAGCAGATAATTTTACGCACAGCGCCCGCTTTAAGCAGTTTCGCCAGACCATAGTCGCCATTACCAGCATTATTATTGACAATAATAAGATCCTTGATTCCCAATTCGATCAGACCATCAATCAGTTCAGCAGGCTGACCCGCTGTCCCAAATCCGCCGATCATAATGGTAGAACCATCCTTGATCTGGGAGAGTGCTTCTTTCAATGATAATGAACTTTTATCTATCATAATCTGGTCCTTACATACCCTAAACTAATGGATGTCTTTAAATTCGTTTTGAATCTGATGTTGCAACCGGAACAGCATTACGGTCTTTCTGTGACAGCAGAAAATGTGCTACCAGGCCAATACAAATCCCCCAAAAGACTGAACTCAGCCCCAAGAAATGCATGCCGGAAGCAGTTGCTAAAAAGGTGATCAGTGCGGCATCACGTTGCGACTCTTTGCCCATCGCCATAGAGATGTTAGTGGCAATTGCTCCGAGTAAGGCCAGTCCTGCCAAAGCTGCAATTAATTCCTTCGGCATCAGGCTAAACAGCATGACAATGCTGCCGGCAAACAGGCCGCCTAAAATATAAAAAAGCCCGTTCGCCACACCCGCGATATAACGCTTTTCTTTCAGCTCGTGCGCGTCTTTGCCTAAACACAATGCGGCCGTAATAGAGGCCAATACAATAGTAATCCCCCCCACACAGGCTACTGAGAGCGAGGCAATACTGGTTGCACTGATAATTGGCTTGGCAGGCATGTCATATCCACTGATCTTGATAATGGCCATTCCTGGTAAGAACTGGCCCGACAGACTGACCAGAATAAGCGGGAGGGCCAGATTCAGGGTGGAACTCCAAGTCCATTCCGGTGCAATAAATTGCGGAATTGCCAGACTGAAATCTGCCGTGACCGGATTAATCTTGCCCAGCAGCATGCTTAAAATCACACCGGCAACCAGCACCCAGACCATGGCATAACGTGGACTGAAACGCTTGGCCAGCAAAAACACCACCAGCATGCCAAAGACGATATAGGGCATGGTATCGGTCGCGGTGAACAGTCCTAAACCAAACTGCAGTAAAATTCCGGCCATCATTCCGGCAGCGACTTCCTGGGGAATCCAGGACAGCAATTTGTCGAAATAACCGGTAATCCCAATGAGAAAAATCACCACAGCAGAGGTGATATAGGCCGCAACCGCTTCATTGAGCGAAATATCGGGAAACAGCGTGACCAATAGTGCCGTTCCGGGCGCAGACCAGGCGGTGACAACAGGTATTTTGTATTTAATCGATAAAAAGATACCTGCGAGCGCCGCACCAATAGAAATTCCCCAAATCCATGAAATCATCATGTCTGGGGAAACCTGGGCTTGCTGCGCTGCCTGGAAAAAAATGATCAGTGGTCCTGAATAGGAAATCAGCACTGCTAGAAATCCTGCAACAGTCGCTGAAATTGACCAGTCATTTTTTAATGTCTGAAACAGGGTGTTCATTGGTAATGTGCCTCCTTGCGTCGAACCATGAGCCTGTCAAAAATCGTGATGATCAGGACTAGCCTTGATCTCCACCACCGACCGGTACTACGGTACCTGTCATATAAGATGATTCATCGGAAGCCAGGAATAGAATGGCATTTACTTGCTCCTGAATTGTGCCGTAGCGACCCATAAACGTACGGTCAATGGTCTGATCAACCACTTGCTGCATCCATTCTTTTTCAGATTCAGTCAGTGGATTGGCATTGCGCGGTACTTTACGTGGCGGTGCTTCTGTACCACCAGTAGCAATGGCATTAACACGAATTCCATCTTTGGCATGTTCAAAGGCAAGGGAAGCGGTCAGGCCGTTCACACCACCTTTCGATGCCGAATATGGCACACGGTTAATGCCGCGTGTTGCAATGGAAGATACGTTTACAATGGTACCTTTCTGATTTTTAATCATTTCCGGAAGAACTGCGCGGCAGCACCACAGTGTCGGGAACAATGAACGGTTCACTTCCTTGATAATTTCCTCTTCAGAAAACTCCTCGAAAGGTTTCATCCAGATCGCGCCACCGACGTTGTTGATTAGCGCATCGACACGGCCATAAGTCTCAAGGGCTTTTTCAACGACTGATTGAGCACCAGCAAACGTTTCCAGATTGGCTTTGACGGTAATCGCATCACCGCCAGTCGCTTCAATTTCAGCCAGAACTTCTTCCACATAAGGGGAAAGGTCAGCCATGACGACTTGAGCGCCTTCGTTCGCCACTTGCAGCGCGACACCGCGACCAATGCCTTGAGCGGCACCGGTCACGATTACGACTTTATTTTCAAATCTTTGACGATTAGACATTGAACAAATTCCCTCTATTAGTTGGCAGAGAATTTTTCAAACAGGAAGCTTGCAGGTTTTACGCCTTCAGCATCTAGCCAGCCGCGAACTGCTTCTACCATTGGTACAGGGCCACACAGGTAGACATCTACATCACCACCATTTAGCCATTCGTTTTCGATATGACCGGTTACATAACCTTTACGCTTATGGGCAGATTCAGGGTTAGCAACCACTGTACGGTATTCGAACCACGGGAATTTTTCTTGCAGTTCGTTCAGTTTTTCAATCGCTACCAAGTCGAAATCATTGGTCACACCAAATACTAAACGCACTGGATGTTCTGAATTTTTTTCTTCCAGCACTTGCAGCATCGACATGAAGGGTGCAATACCTGTACCACCAGCCAGCATCAATACTGGACGGGTCACAGGGCGCAGGTAGAAGCTACCAAATGGACCGGTGAAAGTCATTTTGTCACCAGCTTTGGCATTGACACTCAAGAACTCACTCATTTTACCGTTCGGTACGTTACGTACCACAAAGCCGGTTAAACGGTTGCCTGGTTTAGAGCTGAATGAATAAGAACGGGTTTCAGTTGTACCTGGAATACCCACGTTCACATATTGACCAGCAAGGAAGTGAATGTCTGGTTGACCTTCATCTAACTGAATATCAAAGGTAATGGTCGAGTCAGACAGGTTTTCGACACGCGCCAAAGTACCCTGGAATGCGTGAATTTCAGTTTTACACACTTCCGAAGAAGCTTGGATCTGAAATACGGCGTCTGAGGTCGGTTTACATTGGCAAGCAAGAATATAGCCTTCAGCTGCTTCTTCTGGGGTTAATGCATCTTCAATATAAGTTTCTTCAGGCATGTCAAATGAACCTGATTCACAAAACGCACGACACGTTCCACAAGCACCATCACGGCAGTCCAAAGGAATATTGATCTTTTGACGGTAAGCTGCATCAGACAGGGTCTCGCCTTGGGCAACAGAAATAAAACGTGTAACGCCATCTTCAAATTGAAGTGCAACATTGTGGTTTGACATGGCTGAATATCCTATATAAATCTTTGTAACTGGACCTTTCAGCCAATTTTCCATCTGGCTGAAAGGTTTTACCTGGCTGTAATAAAAACAGTCTTAAAGGTGATAGATGTCGATAACCTGATTGATGTAATCATTTTTCAGTACCACGTATTTGCTTAAAATTTGTGGTTTATCGCCTGAAAAATCGATTTCATAACGTGACATACCGAAGTAGCTGTAGCTGTTTTTATAACGGAAACTCAAGGTGTTCCAGTTAAAACGTACAGTGACCTTGTCGCCATCACGTTCAACAACTTCAATATTGCTGATGTTGTGGCTGGTACGTGTATCCGGCATGGTGGCAGATGAGCGTTCAGTCTTGATCCGGAACACGCGGTCTTCTAAACCTTGACGGTCTGGATAATAAATCAGGGAGATTTCAGACTGTGGATCTGTAGTCAGTTTGTCGTCGTCATCCCAGGCTGGCATCCAGAAAGAAGCAGTAGGGGCATAACAAGTTAACCAGTCATCCCATTGTTCATCATCTAAAAAGCGGGCTTCCTGATACAGGAACTGCGCAATATTTTCTAAAGTGATGTCGCTCATGCGTTTTCTCCTTCAGTAGATGCTGCAATTTCTTTTTCAGTCGCGATGCCTTTTTTGATCAGTTCTAACCAGTACTGGTGCTGAGCCAGGTATAGACCTTCATCTTCAGTTTTAATACCAGACAGTTTTGGTTTTAAACCAATTTCGTTGGCAGCATCGTCCGGGCCTTGGATCCAGTGTTTGGAACCGCGACACATATCGTTCCACTCAAGCGCGATACCTGCGTAACCAGCCTGACAGGCACGGAATTCTTCAAGATCGTCTGGGGTTGCCATACCTGATGCGTTAAAGAAGTCTTCATACTGACGGATACGACGTGTACGTGCTTCCGGCTCTTCACCTACAGGCGCGATACAGTAGATCGTCACTTCAGTCTTATCGACAGAAATTGGACGTAAGACACGGATTTGTGAACCGAACTGATCCATGAAGTAAACGTTTGGATAGATACACAAGTTACGTGAACGTTCGATCATCCACTTCGCCATAGCTTCGCCATATTGCGCAGTGTATTCATCTTTCTTGGCAAAGTTAGGACGGTCTTCCGGGTTAGCCCATTGCGTCCAAAGCAGCATATGACCGTGTTCAAAGCCGTAAGAACCACCGCCTTGCTTGCCCCATGAACCTGCGCTCATAGCACGGATGTTATCGCCAGCTTCTTTTTCTTTACGTTGCTGAGTCGTTGCAGCATAGTTCCAGTGTACTGCAGACACGTGATAACCATCGGCACCGTTTTCAGCAGTCAACTTCCAGTTACCTTCATAGGTATAAGTCGAAGAACCACGTAAAACTTCCAGGCCTTGCTCAGACTGCCCCACGATCATGTCAATGATTTTGGTCGCTTCGCCCAGGTATTCTTCCAGAGAAGGAACATCCGGATTCAAGCTGCCGAACAGGAAACCTTTATAGTTTTCAAAACGGGCAACCTTTTTCAGGTCATGTGAACCGTCTTTGTTAAAGCAGTCTGAATAACCCGCTTCAGCCGGATCTTTGACTTTTAATAACTTACCTGAGTTATTAAATGTCCAGCCATGGAATGGGCAAGTATAAGTTGCTTTATTGCCTTTCTTGTTACGGCACAATTGTGCACCGCGATGCGAACAGGCATTGATCATGGCATTCAGTTCACCTTGACGGTTACGTGCAATGATGATCGGCTGACGACCAATATAGGTAGTATAGAAGTCGTTATTGTTTGGAATCTGGCTTTCATGTGCAAGATAAACCCAGTTGCCTTCAAAGATGTATTTCATCTCCAGGTCAAACAGAGCTTGGTCTGTGAATACAGACCGGTGAAGTTTAAATTCACCAGATTCAAAATCGTCAACTAGAAGCTCATCAATACGATCAAGATGACTGGTGTTAATTACAGGAATACGAGGCATGTCCGTTCTCCGACTTTCCAAGGAGGGGAAGTCATCGGGATGAATCTAATGATTACACCCCGAATCCATTTTGCATTAAGCGCTTGCGCGGCGACGATCAACTTCAGTAGAAGGTGCGTCTGCTTTTTCTTTCACAAGTTCAATATCAAATTGAATATGTTTGAAAGGACCTTTCAAACCACGTTTTGCAATTTCAGCTTCATCAGTTACATCAACCGCAGTTGCAACCAGGCCTTCACGGGTAGCGAATGCAAAGTCATCCCACAGGTACTGGTCGCCTTCAATATTGAATTGAGTGGTCAGCTTGCGGTAACCCGGTGCAGAAACGAAGTAATGCACGTGTGATGGACGGTTACCGTGACGGCCTAACTTGTCCAGTACGAATTGAGTCGTGCCTTCTGGAGGACAGCCATAACCTACTGGCATAGTGGTTAAAGCCACATATTTACCATCCTGGTCGCTGAAAATAGAACGGCGCAGGTTAAAGTCAGACTGTGACTTGTCAAAGAATGAGTAGTTACCCAGACTGTTGGCATGCCAAACTTCAACTTTGGCACCTTCAATGATATTGCCGTCAGTATCTTTAACTGTACCTTCAATGATCAGTGTCGGAATTTTGCCTTCTTCAGAGCCATCATCCATACGGGCAAAGCCGACAGATTCAGGAGCACCCGCCACATATAACGGACCTTCAATTGTACGTGGCGTACCGCCCGTAATGCCTGCTTTAGCATCTGCTTCATCAGCACGTAAGTCTAAGTAGTGTTCCAGACCCAAGCCTGCAGCTAGTAGGCCCAATTCATTGGCTTGACCGGCATCGGTAAAGTATTCCAGACCTTTCCACAGTTCTGACTGAGAAATATCAAGATCTTCGATCGCCTGGAAAAGGTCACCTAGCAGGCGCACAACGATTTGCTGGACACGCTCGTCTACAGGACCTGTAGCTGTATCCACGTTCATTTGTTTAACTAATGCATCAATTTGTTGACGGTTCATACTATTGCTCCTTAAGTATGTCTGTTTATTGGTGGCTGTTGTTTCAATCCTTATGGCTGAAACTTGGCTGCCACAGTCCTTTGTTAATTACCCTCTGAATACCCTCATCGGATGTGTTCAGATTTGACCGACCTGGCATGTTCCAGGTCTCGGTCATTGTGATCAGGTGTCATCTTCCCGGATTGAAGAAGGGTGGCGGTTTAGTGCCATGATTTCGATATCCATATATGGATACAGTGGTAAGCCCTGCAAAATGTTGTGCAGCTCTTCGTTACTTTCCACATCAAAAATACTGATGTTTGAATACTGGCCTGTGATGCGCCAGATATGGCGCCATTTACCTTGGCGCTGTAAATCCTGTGAATAGGCTTTTTCAACAGCCTTGATTTCGTTGGCCTTCTCGGCAGGCATATCCAGCGGGATATTTACATCCATACGTACATGAAACAGCATGTCTCACTCCTCAATCTAATTGCTTATTTACGGCGTAAATTGTCGATCTTGTCTTCATCCAGCTGAATGCCCAGACCGGCACCTTGCGGTAGATGCAGCTCAAAATTCTGGTATTGCAGTGGTGTTTTCAGAATTTCTTCAGTCAGCAGTAGCGGGCCGAATAGTTCAGTACCATATGCCAGATTCTCAAAGGTCGAGAACAGGTGAGCGGATGCAATTGTTCCTACTGAACCTTCCAGCATGGTGCCACCATACAGGTCAATCCCTGCAAGGTTAGCCACTGTCGCGACATCACGGCCTTCCAGCAAACCACCTGATTGCGCCACTTTAATTGCAAATACCGAAGCTGCATTAGTACGAGCCAGCTTATAGGCAGTGCTTGGCCCCATCAGTGATTCATCGGCCATAATGGCAATATCAAAGCGACGGGTCAGACGTTGCATGGCATCAATATTGTCAATGGCACATGGCTGTTCAATCAGGTCAATGCCGCCGTCCTGGAGTAACTGAATGCCTTTAATCGCGTCCAGCTCTGACCAGGCACGGTTGACATCAACACGGATCGAAATGTCTTTGCCCAATGCCTGTTTAATGGCAAGCACATGTTCAACATCCTGTTCCACTGGACGAGAACCAATTTTCAGTTTGAAAATATTGTGGCGTTTGGCCGCAATCATTTTCTGGGCTTCAGCAATGTCTTTCTCGGTATTGCCAGATGCCAGGACCCACAGCACTGGTACGCTGTCACGTAAACGTCCACCTAGAATTTCACTCAGTGGCTGGTTCAAACGTTGTGCCTGAATATCCAGTAGCGCAGTTTGAATGGCACACTTGGCAAAACGGTTACCATTAATATTTTTTTTGATGGCTTGTAATGTCTGTGCAACATTCAAACCTGATAATGTTTTCAGAAGCGGTGCAAAGTAAGTCTCAATATTCACTTTGACACTTTCTGGGCTTTCTTCACCGTAGCCTAAACCGCCAATAGTGGTGGCTTCGCCCCAACCCACATAGCCGTCTTCGGTGGTGATTTTGACCAGGACCAGTGTCTGGGTTTGCATGGTTGCGACAGCCATCTTGTGAGGACGGATCGTCGGTATTTGAACCAGCAAGGTTTCAACTGACTTATACATAATTACGCTTCACATTCTTGCTTTAATGTTTTGACTTGATATACCTTAAAAGAATAAATTTGATTGGTCTAAGATCGATTTAGCATTTTTTTATACTTTAAAGGTATGCATGAATATGGAACTCAGGCATTTGCGTTACTTCGTCGCAGTCGTCGAAGAACAAAGTTTTACCAAGGCGGCAGAAAAACTGTTTATTGCTCAACCACCTTTAAGCAGACAGATACAAAATCTGGAACAGGAACTGGATATTCAGCTCTTTGAAAGAGGTAGCCGACCACTTAAGACCACAGAAGCAGGTCAATTCTTCTACCAGCATGCGGTTAAACTTTTGTCTAATGCGGAAGAAATCAAATCGATGACCAAGCGGATTGGCATCGCGGATCGCACCATTAGCATTGGTTTTGTCGGCTCTTTATTATTCGGTTTACTGTCGCGTATTGTGTTTCTATTTAAGCAGCAACATCCCCAGCTCAAAATTGAGATGGTTGAAATGAATACTTCAGAGCAGATTCAGGCACTTAAAGAAGGGCGGATTGATGTCGGTTTTGGACGTTTAAGGATTTCAGATCCGGCAGTGAAACGGGTATTACTGCGTGAAGAACGGCTGATGGTCGCGGCACATTCTAGCCATTTTCTTTCGCAACGAGATGGCGTGAATCTGGCTGAACTGGTAGATCAGCCACTCTTTTTATACCCGAATAATGGTAAGGCTAATTTTTCTACCCAGGTGCGCGGTATATTTTCCGAGTATGGACTAGAGCCGAAAAATATCCGTGCAGTCAGTGAATTGCAACTGGCGCTGGGTTTTGTGGCTGCTGGAGAGGGTGTCTGTATTGTGCCGGAAAGTGCCCAGAATATTCGGCTGGCTCATTTAAACTTTATCCCTTTATTAGATGAATTTGCGGTTAGTCCGGTCTTTATGGCTATTCGTAATATGGATGAAAGTGAATATATTCGATATCTGTTTGATGCGGTCTATCAGGTCTATGATCTTGAAGCGATTAAATATGATCGTGCTGTATTTTAATTCAGATCAATACCTGTCTGGATCTTATAGGGAATAAAGCGAATCCATATTTTAATATTGAATGAAGGTTTCATTTTTTGGATGAATATCATTAAGGCATAGTAAATAAAGCCTTTTCTTTAAGGCAGACTTTATAGGTATAGAAGCATGCCTATTCAGTTTTGGACATTTATGCACATCTTCTGCATTGTGAATCTCATAAATTGAACTTCACAATTAGGAGGTGGAGATGGTTACAAATAAAGTGAATATAAATACGCTGATCGATGAAGCGAAGTTCACGCCTTTCCATTGGGGCGTCCTGATCTGGTGTTTGCTGATCATTATTTTTGACGGTTATGACCTGGTGATTTACGGCGTGGCTTTACCGCTACTGATGCAGGAATGGTCACTCAGTGCAGTACAGGCCGGAATGTTAGCCAGCACTGCCTTGTTCGGTATGATGTTTGGTGCCATGAGCTTTGGCACTTTGTCCGATAAACTGGGACGTAAAAAAACCATCATGATCTGTGTTGCGATTTTTAGTGGTTTTACGTTTATCGGTGCCTTTGCAACATCACCTGTCGAATTCGGGATTTTACGTTTTCTTGCCGGACTCGGAATTGGGGGCGTGATGCCAAACGTCGTTGCCCTGATGACGGAATACGCACCAAAAAGGATTCGCAGCACGCTGGTTGCCTTGATGTTTAGTGGTTATGCCATTGGAGGCATGACATCTGCCTTGCTTGGCGCATGGCTGGTGCCACAGTTTGGCTGGAAAATCATGTTCTTGCTTGCGGGTACTCCTTTACTGTTCCTGCCGATACTCTGGAAATATTTACCAGAATCCCTGATGTATCTGACCAATAAGCAGCAAACGGCTCAAGCGCAAAGCATTATCCAGAAAATTTCGCCAACACAGGTAATTGGATCTGACACCCAGTTTGTCCTGAATGAAGTGCAAAAAGGCGATGAAGCACCTTTAAAAGCATTATTCCAACAAGGCCGTACATTTAGTACCTTTATGTTCTGGTTGGCATTTTTCATGTGTCTATTAATGGTTTATGCACTAGGCAGCTGGTTACCAAAACTGATGATCCAGGCTGGATATTCACTGGGTGCCAGCATGATCTTCCTATTTGCCCTGAATATTGGCGGCATGATCGGGGCTATTGGTGGGGGTTATCTGGCAGACCGTTTCCATATCAAAAAAGTACTGACCATCATGTTTCTTTGCGGGGCAGCTTCTTTAATCCTGCTCGGTTATAACAGTCCACAATTCGTGCTTTATAGCTTAATTGCTGTAGCCGGTGCAGCGACCATTGGTTCACAAATTCTGCTTTATACCTTTGTAGCGCAATATTACCCATCAACTGTGCGCTCTACCGGCATGGGCTGGGCATCAGGTATTGGCCGTATTGGTGCAATCGTTGGACCGGTATTGACGGGTGCTTTATTGACCATGAATTTACCGCATCAAATGAACTTCTTTGCAATTGCGATTCCCGGTTTAATCGCGGCGCTGGCAATTTTCCTGGTGAATTTAAAAACCTCGGTAGATGGTCAAGCCCTTACAGCGACAACTATTCAGCCAGATTCACTGGCAGAAAAAACCAGTTAAAGAGTTAAATTTCAGTTAATAAAGAGAATATAAGCAATGATAGAGATCGCCATCGTAAGTGGTGGTGATCTATTGCTAGAATCGAGCTGCATAATAAAAAAGCGAGTTTAGGATGAACACGAAACAATTATTTAATAATCAAACAATCACATTAAAACGCACGGTTCTGATGAGCATGATGGCAATGAGTTTAGGGGGCCTTAGCTTGTCTACCCAGGCACAAACTCCAGCTCAGTCCAATCAGCAGGAAATTGAGCAGTTGCGTCAGGAGGTTCAAGCTCTACGTGCCTTGATTGAGCAGCAGCAAACTCAGACAGCTGCTGTGACTGCACCTGTAGCGGCAACGCCGGCACCTGCAAATACAGCAGTAGCGCCTGCGAGCAAACCTGTGATGAAAATTGCCAGTGGGGCCGAGTTTAATTTATACGGTAATATCCGTGCTGATGCCTCTTATCAGGCTGAGGGCGGTGCAGCTACACGTATGTATAACCAGATTAATGCGGTACCTCTTGAAGGCACAGGTGAACGCAGTGATGAATTTAAGTCCACGCTTTCAGCCACCCGTTTAGGGATGGATTTTAAAGCGCCCGTGGGTGCTGGGGATAAAGCCTTAAGTGGTAAAGTTGAGGTCGATTTCCTGGGGGGGGCTAGTTTTGATAACCTGCGTATCCGCCATGCCTATATCAGCTATGCTGACTGGTTAATTGGTCAAACTTGGTCAAACTTTGCGACCCCAGACTATATACCTGAGACGGTAGATGCACTGGTTTATGCCGGTGGTTCAATTAAACGGACGCCTCAGATTCGTCATACCAGTACTTTGAGTCCAGCGACCAATCTGGTGCTTGCAGTAGAAGATCCGAAAGATGCGACCATTACGGGAATCAAACAGCGTTTACCTGCTTTAACTGCACGCTTAAACCACAAATTTGCGGATAATCTTTCTGTTAGCGCGCGTGCGATGGGGAATGAAAAACGCGTGAATGAAGATGAAAAAACTGCATGGGGGGTGGGCTTAGGTGCCAAATACGAGTTTGTTCCAGGCACCAGCCTTAAGGCAGATTATTATCATGTCAAAGGTGATAGCAGTTTTGTCTCTTATGCCAATCCTGGGGTTATAGCAGCAGGTGGAAATCTTTACCAAAGTGAATTTGATTCGATTACTGTCGGCTTGACCCAGCAGTTTAATGACAAATTGCGTGGCACGTTAGGTTATGGCTATATGAATTTTGATGATGATCAAGACTATATCAACGCCTTATCAGCCACAGATAAAACTAAAGCCAATAAAGATTTATGGCAGGCATGGGCCAATGTGTTTTATAACCCAACCAAACCACTTAGTTTGGGTCTGGAATATGTCTATGGTGAACGTGAAGCCTATGGACCTGTATTAAATACGGAAGGTAATGCGATTAGCAGTCGTAAGGGCGAAGACAACCGAATTAATGCGGTTGCCATTTATAGTTTCTAAGCTTTGGTGATCTAGTAGTACTACCATAAAAGCGTGGATGAATTAATCCACGCTTTTGCTATTTTGCAAGATCGTTTTTGCCAGCAGATTCACCGCGTGTTCAATCTCAGGTGTCCACTCATAAGAACAGTTCAGCCGGATATAATTTTGGCTGGTGTGTTCCGGTTTAAACAGTAAAGCTGGGGCAATCGCAATATTCTGCTGAATCAGCTGTTCATATAAAACCTGACCATCCAGCTGTTCCGGCAATTTGATCCAGAGAAAATAGCCACTGGAATAATAATAAATTTCACAGACTGAATCTAAACGCGCTTTGAGTTCCTGATAAAACTTTTGTTTATACTTTTCCAGCTGCTGTCTTAGATGACGCAAATGCTTTTCATAATGATGATGGGACAGAAAATCGACCAGTGCATTTTGTAATAACGGACTAACAGTCAAAGTACTCATGAGCTGTAAATGCTGGATTGCATCGGAAAATGGGCCAGCGAAAACCCAGCCAACCCGCGCACCCATGCCCAATGTTTTGGAAAATGAAGAGCAGTGCAATACCCGTTGATGCTGATCAAAATATTTCACGGAAACCGGCTTATGAGCGCCATAATTGAGTTCCTGATAGACATCATCTTCAATCAGATATACCTGATATTCATTTAACAGTTCTGCAATTCTTTGCTTGATCTCTGAATTTACCGTAAAGCCAATCGGATTATGTGCATTCAGCATCAGCCAGCAGACTTTGATCGGGTACTGTTTAAGTGCTTGCTCAAATGATTCCAGGTCAAAACCAAACTGCGGATGTTCAGGGATTGTAATAACCTGCAAGCCTAAACGTTCAGCCGCCTGCCAGGCACCATAAAAAATGGTTTGCTGGAGCAGGATAAAATCACCCGGTTGAGTCAAAGCCTGTAAAGACAGATTAAGGGCTTCCAATGCACCAGAAGTAATGACAATGTCATCCGAAATGCAGTTTATACCTTGTAACTGATAGCGGTTGGCAATGAGTTGGCGTAATTCCTGATTGCCCGGTGGCATATGATTTTGATGGCTATAACTGCTTTTTCTTTTGCTATGTTGCGCCAAAATCTGCATAAACCGGCTGTTATATAACAGTTCAGCATTTGGAAAAGCTGAGCCAAAAGGCGCAATATTTGGAGTTTGCAGTGACTTTAAATAATTAAATACCACAGAGTTAATTTGAACTTTGGAGTTTAAGCCAATCTGTACAGTGGGTTCTTTGCTGCTATAGGTTTGTGGTCGCTCCGCAATATAGTAGCCAGATTTATCTTTGGCATAGACCAATCCTTGCGATTCAAGCACCTGATAGGCATTAAGCACCGTCATCAGGCTATAGCCGGACAATTCAGTCTGTTCCCGCAATGAAGGTAATTTGTCATGCGCCTTCCATGCGCCATTTTCAATCATCTGGCGAATATTCTGGGCCAGCTTTTCAGACTTGAACATAAGAAAATAAAATCTAAACTGTACTAATATAATCGGAATTATATTATGAATAAGTTATTAAAATATAACAAATCAAAAAAATAAGTAGCTAACTGTTATATTTTTTTAAATGAATATTGTATCTATACAGCTGATTTAGGTCTGCTGATAATAAAACTCATAACGCCAGACCAACCTATGGGTGATCATATGAATTCAGAAGACAACAAAGCACCAAAATATGCTGATAGCAGTATTTCTGATGCAGCATTCAAGAAGATGATTCTCTGGTTTGCACTTTATGCCGGTTTATTCTGCCTAGGCGTTATCTTTGTAGTAAATGCAGACAAAATTATGATGAGCGGCTTTTAAAATTCTCTCCTTGAACACTATCATCGCCCCAATCTAAATTGGGGCTTTTTTTATGGCACACATTACCAGTTTTATTTTCTACTTTTTCTGCATCCACTCTGTGACTTTGTCACAATTTGACACTCACAAAATCAGATTTCCTTGCTAGATTCAGACTGTTTGATGATAAAAATGAATACAGGCTTTTCGCCAGCGCATCATACAGAAATAACAACGATATAACAGATGGACAAATAACAAGGATAAAGGAGTGAAGCATGCTCGGAAATATGATGTTCCAGCCCTTACTGATCAGCAGCATGATTGAACATGCCGGCCGTTATCATGCCGATACCGAGATCATTTCTAAAAATACCGATACCAGCATTAAAAAGACCAATTGGGGAGAAATCCGGGAAAATTCGAAACGTTTTGCCAATGTATTACAGCAATTCGGTCTGACACTCGGCGACCGGGTTGCAACCATTGCCTGGAATAATCATCGACATCTAGAATCTTGGTATGCCATTTCGGGAAGTGGACTGATTTGCCATACCATTAACCCGCGTTTATTTCCGGAACAGCTGGTATTTATTATCAATGATGCTGCCGATCGAATACTGCTGTTTGATAAAACCTTTGCACCTTTAATTAAAGCCGTCAAACCGTTATTAAAAACTGTAGAACAGTATATCTGTCTGGATGCTGAAGATTCGTCGATTCGTGAAGCCATTCCGGAAGTTCAGTTTTATGACGATTTGCTTGCCCAGCAATCTGCAGAATTTGACTGGCCTGAACTGGATGAAAATACAGCAAGTTCACTGTGTTATACCTCCGGTACGACTGGAAATCCGAAAGGGGTTTTATATAGCCATCGCTCAACAGTGCTGCATAGTTATGCGATTATCATGCCGGATTCCCTGAATGTGGCAGCGCGTGACATCATGCTGCCGGTGGTACCAATGTTCCATGTCAATGCCTGGGGAACCCCATATGCCGCTGCCATGGTCGGTTGTACCTTGGTGTTGCCGGGGCCAGGCCTGGATGGAGCCAGTCTGGTTAATCTGATTGATACGTATAAAGTCTCTGTGGCTTTAGGTGTTCCGACGATCTGGCAAGGGCTGATTGCGGCTGCCCAGCAAAGTGGTTCAAAACTGGAAAGCCTGAAACGGAATGTGGTCGGTGGTTCTGCCTGTCCACCGGCTATGCTGAAAACCTTTAAAGAGCAGTTTAACTGCGAAACCATTCATGCCTGGGGGATGACTGAAACCAGTCCACTTGGTAGTGCCAATCAGCTAAAAACCAAACATCTTGATCTAGCGGATGAAGAAAAAATGCAGATTCGTCTGTCTCAAGGTCGTCCACCGTTTGGCGTTGATTTACGTTTAACCGATGAAGAAAAAGGAACTCAGGAAATTGCCCGGGATGGTGAAACCATAGGTAATCTGCAGATTAAAGGGCACTGGATCATTGATCACTATTTTGGCAAGGAAGAATCTGCGCTCACAGCAGATGGCTGGTTTGATACCGGAGATATTGCTACCTTAAATGAAGATGGCTTTATGAAGCTGTGTGACCGTTCCAAAGATCTGATCAAGTCAGGCGGTGAATGGATCTCTTCAGTCGATCTTGAAAATATGGCGATGGGACATCCTGAAATTGCCATGGCTGCCGTGATTGCGGCACAGCATCCTAAATGGGATGAGCGTCCCGTTCTGATTGCGATTAAAAAGCCAGAGAGTCATGTGAGTGAAGCTGAAATTCTGGATTACTATGCGGACAAAGTCGCTAAATGGCAGATCCCGGATCGCGTGATCTTTGTAGATTCTATTCCGTTAAGTGGAACCGGCAAGATGCTGAAAAAAGACCTGCGTGAACTTTATGGTTCTATCTTGCTGGAACAGGCCGTAGGTTAAGCTATTTCTTTAAAAAGTAAATTTTTGCCTTTTTAACTCACCGAATATTTAAAACAGAAACTGATCTCTTATATATAGAGGTCAGTTTTTTTATATGTTTTTGCTAAAAATATACAGACCAAAAAAGCAATTTATTCAGTTCATACAGTTTTAACAGCACTTTCTGGCTAGGATTGTCTTACAAAAAGTCTAACTATGGTTTCTAAGCACATAATTTGACCTACATTGACATGGTGTGAGCTTCAAAATTCTTTATTCTGGACTACATAATAAATAGACAGTTGTACATTAATGCTGTCTGCGGAATAGAGGGGATAAAAATGACAAGTATGACAACCTACAAGCCGCATTGGATTCGTGAAGACTTCATTGATTTTGTTGGTGAAAAAATCCATCCAACCTGGGCACTCAAAAAAGTCAAAGCATCGGTCGTGAATATTCAGGCGGTCAGCCTGGACTTTTTCAAAATCCAGTTACGTCCAAATTATAACTTTAACCGCGGGTCATTTCAGGCCGGTCAAAATATCGCAGTGACTCTGCGTCTGGATGGAGTACGTCATCAACGTCATTATTCTATCGTGACCATTTTAAAAAATGGTGATGTGATTATTGCAGTCAAGCAGCAAGGTAAAGTGTCGCGTGCCCTAACTTTATTACAACTGGGTGCAGTAGTCGAGCTGTCTCAGCCACAAGGTGAATTTACCTTATTAAACTCTCCTAAACCGATTCTGTTTCTGGCATCTGGCAGTGGTATTACTGCCATTTATTCCTTATTGCAAAAAGCAGTCGTGCAGTTTCAGCATCCGATTGATCTGATCTACTTTACCCGTGATGATGCGTTTCATGCCGAGATCAAAACCTTAGCGTTAATGCATCCTCATCTGAAATATCATCATTTTAATACAGTCGAGCATAAGCAGCATTTGAGTCAGCAATTGCTAAACAAGCTGGTACCAGACTTTGAACAGCGTGAAATCTATGCCTGTGGTTCAGCGGGAATGATGAAAACTGCACTCAAAATTGCCGATAAACTGGCGGTGAAATCCAGTTTCCATTCTGAATATTTCCAGATTGCGATGGATGAAAAAGTGAAAGCACAGCCTGTACAGTTTTTAAGATCGCAGCAGGAATTCCAGGCAGAATCTAATCTGCTGGAAAGTGCAGAGCAGGCGGGTCTTCGTCCAGCGCAGGGTTGCCGTATGGGCATTTGTAATACTTGCTCATGTACTAAAGTCAGCGGTTCGGTGAAAAACATGCTGACGGGTGAGATCGACCACGGCAGCAATACTCCAATCAAACTTTGTATTTCACAGGCCGTCAGTCCTGTGGTGATTAATTTATAAGCTATTTCAACCATTACTAAACGAATAAGAAGGTGCTCCCATGAATATGCAAATTGATTTTAAAAAACACAGTAAATCTCAATTTCTAAGCCCGGAACAGGTTGAAGAGTTCGGTGCCAAGGTTGATGCTATCCGCCGTGAAGTAATGGAAGATTTGGGCGAGAAAGACGCAGAATATATTTATAAAATCCGTAATTTTGTACGTTATAGCGAGATTGCTTCCCGCGGCATGTTGATGTTTGCAGGCTGGTTGCCGCCAGTCTGGTTAGCGGGCACAGGCTTATTGGGTATCTCGAAAATCGTGGAAAATATGGAACTTGGCCATAATGTGATGCACGGCCAGTTCGACTGGATGAATGATCCGGGTCTGAATGGTTCGACTTATGATTGGGATACTATTTCCACTGGGGATGACTGGAAATACACGCATAATTATATTCACCACACGTATACCAATATTGTCGGTATGGATCACGATGTCGGTTATGGTCTGATCCGTGTCAGTGAATCTCAGTCTTGGGAACTACGTTTTATCTGGAATATTCCTTTAACCATTCAGTTGATGGTGTTCTTTGAATGGTATGTGGGTGTACAGCGTTTGCATCTGGAAGATGTGATTGCCTATAAAACCAAAACCTGGAAACAGGTCTGGGAAGAAGCAGCGCCTTTACGCAAAAAAATGCGCCGTCAGGTCCTGAAAGATTATGTATTTTTCCCACTGATTGCCGGTCCAAATGCCATTCCAGTATTTACCGGGAATGCGGTTGCCAATGTGATTCGTAGCCTATGGGCGTCTGCGGTGATCTTTAATGGACATTTCACTGAAGATGCAGAAACCTTTGAAATGGACAATACCGACAATGAAACCCGTGCGGAATGGTATCTGCGTCAGATCCGTGGTTCGAGCAACTTCAGTGGCGCGAACTGGTTGCATATTCTGAGTGGTAATTTAAGCCATCAGATTGAGCATCATCTGTTCCCAGATATGCCAGCAAACCGTTATGCCGAAGTAGCACCAAAAATCAAAGCCTTATGTGCTGAGTACGGGATTCACTATAACGAAGCCAGCTTTATGAAACAGTTCTCGACTGTATGGGTCAGACTGGCGAAATGCTCACTGCCAAATGAATGGAATCAGCAAATTGCAGAAAAAACTCACGCAGTTAAATCGGTGTTTCGTTACTTTAAATCCAAACTTGTAAATTAATTTTTTAAGGTTTCTCTATTATCCAGTTTGGTACTCCTCAATAGATTTGGATGGTCTATTGAGGATTTTTTTATCTGTTAAAAAGTGGTCAGTTCACACGAATTTATGAATGAAATATGAAGATGATTTTCAAAAAATGACGAAGGCGGGACAGATTTACTACCGCTGAAACGCTTCGCCTACAAGCTAAGCGTTTACCTCAAGGAGGTTCTTTTTATAATGGCCGCATTCAAGCATTCAAGGTCTCAGTTTTGAAATATCTTAAATATTTTTCAGGCATCTCACTTTTATTGCTGTTAACCGCGTGTAATACCCCGGAAACTCCAGCACCAGATTATCAGGGGAACTGGAAAAATACACTGGAAAATCCAAAATTGGAAAATATCCTGGTGATTTCCAAAAATGGTGAAAACTATTTCATTACCAATACTATTAAAGACAAAGAAAGCGGCAAAACTGACAAGAAAAATCCGATGCCAGCTTCAGTCGCTGATAATGGTCTGCTTCAGATTAATTCAGGTACAGGTGTCGTTGATTTCGCAATTGACGAAAAAACTGGCAATCTGGTCGGTTCAGGCTCCGTCTATAAAAAAGCCAAATAATGCTCTAATCTAATCAATTCAGAGATAACACGAAAAATGCCATGATCAGGGAGGATTCATGGCATTTTTTTAGTTCACCAATTTTATGAGACCAGCAAAATCTTCTACAAAATAATCTGCCTTGGCTTTGATCAGATCTATTTCATGCGCAGAATACTGGTCGTAAATTGCAACGACATCAATTCCCGCATTGTTGGCAGCTTCCACCCCAATTAAAGAGTCTTCAACAATCAGGCAATCTTTAGCCTCAATTTCAAAATGCTGGAGCGCATTTAAATACACTTCTGGATGCGGTTTGATATTCTCAACATTTTCACGAGTCAAAATAATCGCAAAATCATCATCAAAACTGATTTTCTGATTAATCTTCTGGTTATTGTCCTGATAACGCTGCACATTGAATAAACTAGTGGTAGTCGTGAGTGCCAATTGTATCCCTTGCTGTTTTAAGGCTTGAATCAGCAGCTCAGCTTGCGGTTTGAGTTCTATCACATGATCCAGAAAATGCTGTGAAATATGATAACGACGGTTTTTAACCTCTTCCTTGCTGGGTTCAAAACCATAGAGCTCTTTCAAATAGCCACAATATTCCAGATAAGGATCGGGCATATGTCTAAAGGCTTTCAGTTGCAGGTCACGCTGTTGCTGAATCTGATCCAGACCGACTTCGATCCCCGATAATTCCTGAATCAGGGCAGCATCGACCTGGTTCCAGATTCCCACTGAGTCAATCAAGGTTCCATCCAGGTCAAAACACACCAGCTTTTTATCTTTAAACATGACACACCCATTTTTCCTCCTCCGCCATTATCCCGTTTTGGGATAGAGATAAAAAGTCCAGTTTGGGTGCACATCCAGTCTGTATTTATCAATAAATTCCTAAAACGAACTTATTTTGAGCATTTTAAGTATTACTAATAATAAAAATCGTAATACTAAACTGGCACAGCATTTGAATTTATCTACACCTCCTAATTTGAATATTTATTTTTTATAAGAAACAACTTGCTGGTTACTTTTTGTTACCTAACGGTTACATAAGAAAACCTAAAACTATTTAATTTAGTCTTTATTGATTAATTTATAGTCAGAACTATTTCATATCTTTACATCGGTTTATTTAATCTCTTATTTTCCTTAAGGTATTGTCCACTTCTTAACTCATTGAATTATAAAAGGGGAGCAATGCTAGAATTTAAAAATCAAATCGTACACGGCGCAATTTTCGATATGGATGGAACCATGTTTGATACTGAACGTTTGCGCTTTCAAACCTTGCAACAAGCTTCGCGTGAGCTGATCGGCGTCGAATTTTCTGAAAACTATTTAATGCAGTGCTTGGGCTTAAGTGCCCGTAGTGCCGAGCAGCTGGCTAAAGAGCGTTATGGACAAGATGTTCCTTATGCCGAGATCCGCCAGCGCGCCGATGTACTGGAACTAGAACATGTACGCAATTATGGTGTTCCAATTAAAAAAGGTTTATTACAGGTACTGGAACGCCTACGCAAGGCAGGTCTAAAAATGGCTGTGGCGACTTCGAGTCGACGTGCGATCGCAGAAGAATATCTGATCAATGCCAATGTCTATAAATTTTTTGATGTGCTGGTGTGTGGTGATGAGATTAAACAGGGGAAACCTCATCCAGAAATTTTTATCAGCGCAGCCGAAAAAATCAATTTAAGTCCGGCTCAATGCCTGATGTTTGAAGATTCTGAAAATGGCCTGCGATCTGCTTATGATGCAGGTGGTATGACGGTACTTTTCAAAGACATTAAAACGCCGAATGAATCGATGCTGGCACAAGCCCAGTATTATTATGAAACGATGGAAGATTTTCTGATAGATCTGAACCAGTTTGTTCCGGTTCTGGAAATGCCTGAACTTGAGACTGCATTTCCGCAAACGCTGAATCAGTTAACAGTTGGGATTCACGGCTTCGGTGCAATTGGCGGTGGTTATCTGGCTCAGGTGTTATCACACTGGGATGGCTATACGCGTCCACGCAAAATTATTGCCTCAACGCGTAATCCACTCTATCAATCTGCCGTAAATGCGTTTGGCACCTATTGCATTCGTTATGGTCAGAACTCTTTTGACCAGCGTATTGAAAATATGAGTGTGATTGATGCGCATGATCTGGAGCAAATGCAGAACATGTATATTGAATCCAGTCTGGTGGCAGTCTGTGTCCCTGAGGAAGCTCTGGTTTCTGAAGCAGAAGTAATTGCACAGGGTTTATATGCGCGATACTTGGCCTACGAGCAGCAGGAACAGCCGCTGACGCTGTTAATTATCCTGAATAAAATCGGGGCCAAACAGCTGGTGATGCAGCAGATTCTGAGCCGTCTGAAACAGATTACGGATGAACAGACAGCGCAGCACATTATGGATCAGCATTATTTCTGTGACACCGTGGTCAACCGTATGGTGTCCAAGCTGTCAGACCAGAAACTGTATCGTCAGCTGCGTATCAAATACAACATGTTCAAGCAGTATCAGCTGGATGAAGATCTGTCCGTAGTTGATCTGGATGATGCTACGGCACTGAATACAGAACAGGAACATCAGGCTGGCTTGTATATTGAAGACCTGCGCCGTAATTTCCAGCCTAGTCATATTCTACAGTCAATGGATCTGATTCTGTTTAATGCCGAAACGGATATGCCAATCTATGTGGAAAATAACAGTCCATTATTGGCTAAAATGCGCCAGATGATTCTGGTAGATGATATTGCCAATATCCAGCTGATTAAAAACCGCTTATGGAATGGTGTGCATGCGATGATGGCCTGGTATGCCAGCCTGCGCGGTCATCAGACCATTGGCGTGGCCATGTCAGATCATGCGGTCAGAAAATTCATGCAGCAGGCCTTAGCGCAGGTGAAGCATGGTCTCTGTTACCAGATTCCTAAGCATGCTTCAGATCTGGAACGTCTGGCACAAAGTTTTACTGAATCCTGTGCCTATGCTTATCAGGACCCATGTGCACGTGTAGGGCGTGAACCCTTAAGAAAGCTGAAACACAATGAACGGGTTATGGGTTCATTATCGACCTTGCTTAAATATAGTTTACCGTTTGATGTGGTTTTAAAAGGCGCAGTGTTAGGTTATATCTATGCTCTGGAACAGGGTGAATGCGAGCAGCAGGAACTGTTGATGCATTTACAAATCCAGTTAAGACATATGGCGTTGGAACCGCAGCTTTATGAGGCTTTGTATGATGAAATGTCACAATTCATCAATCAGATGATTGCTGGAAAATTGTCCTTGCAAAAATTCATGCAACTGGATTTGCAGCAAGCGCTCAGCTAAATATCAGCAGTAAATAAAAAGACCCAGAACGATTCTGGGTTTTTTTTTATGGAAGTTCATAAATTTATAATTTATACAGTCGTGGATTCTTGCTGATAAATACAGGATTGGGCAATCTGTTGCTGATCATCTGCGGACAGATCAATATTTTCCCATTTTTCCATCTGCTCTAATAGCCAGATAAAATCGGTGAATTGAGGCTCAACACTTTCACCTGCAAGGTTACGAATAATATTCTGAATCTTATGGAAGTCATAAACGTGTCGAGAAGCTGAACATTCAAACTGGATAATCTGATAATCCATCAGCATGTCCCAGACTTCAGAAAGATCCGTAGCATGCTTTAAATCCATCTGGGCTTTATTTACAGCTGCGACTAAGGCCTCTACAGTCAGTGGATGCAACTCGCCCCATTCCTGAGTTATTGCTAGTACTTTATCTGCCACTTTAGGAATCACATTTTGGCTTGCTGCGACAATCAGGCTATAACCTTCAAGCTTGGCCTGAATATTCCAAGGTTCACCCACACAAAAACCATCAAAAATCTGTGCTGCAATCCCTTTGACCATCAAAGGAGGAGGTGAGGTCTTGAGCAATATATTTTTAGCATATTGCGCATCAGTTAAAGCCAGCCATTCTCTTAAACAGTAATGATGAATGGAGTATTTATAAACATGAGCCAGACCTACTTTATGTTGCTGCTTTAAGGCACTGACCAGCTTTTGTGACGTGATCTGTTCATTATCTTCAGGCTGAATGCCCAGTTCATAACACAAATCCTGTCTTAAGCTGATAAATGCCTGATTGATACTGAGGACTAATGGGGTCTGCAAAGCGACTTGTAACTGGTCTGCGCCCAAAGCAGCCGCGGGAAGCATGGCAGACAGGCAATGGGCAGCATCCAGAAAGCCATAGGCCAGACGGTCGCGTAAGCTGGACCAGGAGGCTTCACGGATCAGGTTTACCTTTAAACCCTGTTCAGTAAAATAACCTTGTCGCTCCGCCCAAAGAATGGCAACACAATCAAGCAGTGGAATATAGCCAATATTGAGTTCTGTTTTTTCTAATGTTGTCATTGAATGCTCCTTATTGGCCGGATAACAGTTTTTGTGCATCAAGTAAGCGCCTTGCCATATCGCCAATGGTAATCCGGTGACTCATGGCATTTTTGCGCAACAGGGCAAATGCTTCTTCTTCGCTCAGTCCATGCAGCTGGATCAGCAGGACTTTGGCTTTATCAATATCCCTGCGATCACTTAATTTTTCCTGAGTTTCCTTCAGGTCATGTAACAGTTTTTTATGTTTCTGGAATTGTTCAATCGATATTTCCAGAATATTTTCCAGTTTGGTTGGATCAATCCCGTCCACAATATATGCCGTGACTCCGGCATCAATGGCATTTCTGATGGTGTCCTTGTTGGAATTTTGGGTAAATAGAACCGTAGGTAATTCATACTGACTCACACAGCTTTCGATAATATCGCGATGAGGATGATCCATATTTAACAGAATGACATCGGCATGCAGGCTTTTGATATCAACAATGTTGAGGTCATTCAGAATGACACAAGCCACCACATGAAAATCATGCGCAAGCAAAGAAGCCTGAATAAATTCAGCGCGTTCTGGATCATCATCAATCAGGGCAATTCGTAATTTAGACATGCAAGATTTTTAGCTAGTACATTGGGGAATATTCCATAAGGACTTATGCAAAAAACATACCATGCAATTTGGTGCAAAAATCAGGAGATCAGGTTAAAAGTGTCATAAAAATAGTGCATAGAGTCTGATGAGACTAAATTACTCTGACTAAAATGAGGCGTAACCAAAATAATCGCACTAAAATAAGGAATTTTAAGACAATAAAGAATATAAAAATTACCGCTTAGATCAATTTTAATTTCATCAAGATGATCGGGAAAAATAAAAAAATCAAATATAGATAAAAATATTGGAATAATAATTGCTTATTTTTAATCCACTATAAATAAAAAGGTGGAATAGACATGAAATTACAACTTATACCATCCCTGCTAGTAATAAGCAGTCTTTTGATGGCGGGTAATGTGATGGCAGAAGATGGTGGTTTACGCTTTAACGAGAAAACTCTGGCCAAAGTGGCAGAAATGAAAACCAAGAAAAAATCAGCCGAAACCTAGCAAGTTGCACCATTACAAGCGCAAGTAATCGAAAATGCCTCTAAATAATAAAAGCCAGAATACATGAAGAAACTCTCCAGCAGGAGGGTTTCTTTTTTGGGCTGAAATCTATAAGCCATAGTTCAAAAAATAAGAATTCTATTTTCTAGTTATGACTAAGATTTTGGTCTAGAAACCTGTCTATTAAACTGATCTTGATGAATCAGAATATTGTTTATATCTTCAAAATTTTTAATTTAAATCACTTTTTGCCAACTCGAATTAGATGGTTACAAGAAAAAAATACATATCTATAAATTACAAATACTTAATAAATTAGATGTCAGAACTTGTATGAATCTGTCTGTGATCTTGTAAAGTACTGACAGATTTTTTGTATAGAAAAAATTAAAAATATTGCCGCACCAGTCAGATATTTTGGCAGAAAATATCTGCTTAATTTTGCATGCTTCATTTATGCTACAGCTTAAATTTTTAAGCCAAGTCCTAAAGCAGATCAGGATCACTTATACAGGATTGTATAAATTCGCCATGAATATGACAAAAATCCCTCTCAAGAAAAATCCGCTTAGCCTGATGATACTGTTGGCATTTTCAGACCATCTTTATGCTGAAACTACGCTAGCACAGGATAGTGTTCAGCAGCTGGACACTATTGTGGTGACCACTGAGCAAAATACAAATTCTCAGAAACAGACTGAGGCCGAACTTGCCAGCGTTTCGGGAGGAACCAACTTTATTTCAGATCAGCAGTTAGAACATCAGCGTCTGGGAACCATTGCTGACGTCTTCCGTCTGCAGCCCGGCATTTATGCCCAATCGCCGGGCAATGAAGGAGCCAAAATTTCTATCCGTGGTTCTGGCATTAACCGTACTTCTGGTGCACATGCATCCGGAACTTATGTCATGATCGATGATATTCCCTTTACCGGACCGGGTGGTACAGCTTATGAACTACTTGAGCCATGGTGGATTGATCATGTTGGGGTGTACCGTGGTGCCAATGGTTTAAAACAGGGCGGATTGTCCTTAGGTGGAACAGTTAACTATAAAAGTAAGACTGGTGCAGAGCAAAATGGCTCTGAATTAAAATATGAAGCGGGTAGCCATGGCTATCAAAAGTACCAGTTTAGTACTGGCCGACAACTCGACAAGTTAGATTATTATCTCGCAGTGACAGGTTCACAGTTTGACGGGATTCAGGATCATGCCGAAGGTGATGGCAAAGGTCTGGCTTTTAATCTGGGTTATCAGATCAGTCCAGATATTGAGACCCGCTTTTATGCTCGTTACCGTGAAAGCAAACACTTAACGCCGGGACGCATTACCCAGGAACAGCTCAAGAATAATCCTGAAGCGGCTGACACTAATTTCGTAACTATTGATGCCAAACGGATTCAGCCGGGCAGTACCTGGCTAGCCAATACTACGACATGGAATTTGCAGGATGATGCCAAACTGACCGGTAGTCTGGCTTATCATCATTATCCACTAGATTTACGTGAAAGTACCTATCGTACTAATGTCGATTATGAAGATATTAGTGCACGGATTCAGTATGAAAAGCCTTATCAGTTGTTCGGTCTTGAACATCAAGGACGAGTTGCTTTTCGAAGTAGCACGCACCGTCCAAACAGTGGGGTTACCGAAAGTTTAAGAACTGATCGGGTTATAAACGGGGAGGAGTATCCAGCAGGTACCGTAACACGCCGTTATACCTATCGTGGTTCAGATAACGTTCTGCAATTTGATCAGGAAACTACATTAAATGATCAGTTCAAATTAGATCTGGGACTGGCAGCCGTGTATACCCATCGGGAAAGTGAAGTGACTTATGCAAATATTATTCCCGACCCAAATTTAGGTCCTGATGTAGATCCTAAAGTCAGTCGTTATGAATGGAATTTTGCACCAAGACTTGGATTGACCTATCAGCCAAATGACTCTGTGCAATGGTTTGCCAATTTAAGCCGGAGCATTGAACCGGCACATCCTTGGGCAATGGCTTGGTCTTCACCTTATTACTATTCTAAAGACAGTGGAGCTGCATCAAATCGAGTACGTGCGCCAATCTATTTAGACACGCAAACCGCCAATAGTTTTGAACTGGGGGGGCGTGGACAATCGGGCTTTGGAGACTGGGCACTGAGCTACTATTATTCCAAGATTAAAAAGGAGCTATTGTCTTCTGAAATGATTAAAAATTACGGGAATGATTCTGATTCTACTACTTCAGAGGAAAGAATTAGTGTAGAAGCAAATGCCACACCAACGATTCATCAAGGGGTGGAGCTAAGTCTGAATACACCATTACATGAATCCCGATATGGTGAACTGCATCTGCAACAGGCTTATACCCTTAGCGATTTCCAGTATAAAAATGATCCATTGTTTGGCAAGAACCAGTTACCGGGAATACCAAAACATCTTTATCAGGCGCAGCTCAGTTACGCCTTGAATAACGGTCTTTATGTAGGGCTAAATACTGAATATGCATCGAAGATGGCACATGACTATGCCAATAGCCGCTTTAGTGATGATTATCAGATTTGGGGTATTGATCTGGGATATGCGCCAGAAGATCAGTCATGGAGTGCCTGGGTTAACTTCAAGAACATCACCGATGAGAAATATGCAGCAGTGGTGATTCCAGGTCTTAATGATAATGGGAAAGATGAAGCACGATCTTCACCAGGTGAAGGTTTCTCGACCTATGCAGGTGTGTCGTTTAAATTTTAAAATCATCATTTCATAAAAAAAGCGGGCATTTTTGCCCGCTTTTTTTATCCTGTCAGCTTGTATAAAACTAACCTTCCAGAATTCCACTGACACCTGTCACAATCATATCAATGGCAATAGTACCGATTAGTAACGCTGCGACACGACCAACGATATCGACATAAAGGTCAATATAATTAGAATATTTGTGCTGCATATGATCATGCAGATACTTCATCAGGATCAGTAAGCTACAGGTTAAAAATAAAGTGAAAAAGATCACCAGAATAGTCTGCATTAAACTGAGCTGTACACCAGTAATAACTGAAGCTGAAATGGTACCGGGGCCAATCATAAAAGGCATGGCAATCGTACCCGCCAGATGATTCGGCGCACCCCGCATCACCCCAATGGTATCCGCACCTTCAAAGACATAGCGATAACCAATCACCAGAAAAATCAGACCACCAAAAATCTGGAAGGATTCAAAGCGAGCATGTAGCACTTCATTAAAGAAGGCTTCACCTGTTTTCGCAAAAATGATGAAAACAATAAAGCTGATCAGGCTGCCCTGAATCAATGCCATATTGAAGACCTTTGCTTCAGAATTACGAATAATTCCAAGCATATAGATACTCATCAAAAATGGATTGAGTAACGAAAAAAACAGGGCAAAGGCATTTAAACTTGCTGACATCATTCAATCCTTCCGTAGTTGAGTAATCCTAGATTTCACGATCCGGGAAAAGTGGACGTTTACCCGGGCTGATCCGGTTGATGTGCAGATACATCATATGACGTTCATATTTATCCAGAATGTCGTTAATAACTTGTTCCTTGCTGTAACCGACCAGATCATTGCCCTGAGATCCTTCAAACAGGTAACTTTCCAGACGATAGTAATAGCGTTTAGTCCGTTTACCCCGTGAACTAAAGTTCGGTGTGGCATAACGTACTGGCCAGATTTGATAGACAAAGTTTTCTTCTTCATCCAGCTGAATGGTGAGATCCAGATGATACAGTTCAGGTTCTTCCTCAAGCGGTTTTTCCTGAATATTCACTTGAATACCCTTATCGGTTAACTCAGTCGCAACTGCCTCAATGGCCGGCTTGCAGACGTCATCCAGCATGGCGCGAGTCTGTGAAAGGCTTGGATGCAACATCACCCGGCTCAGACGTTTCTTCCAGTTAAAGATGTCAACATTACCGACGACTGGTGCAGCATTCAGACTGGTACTGGCCTGACGGAAATCCTCAAGCCGCAAGGATTTATACAAACCGGCCATGACAAAGAAGATCACGAAACTAAAAGGTAAGCCCATAATAATGGTGGTGTTTTGCAATGCTGTCACGCCATTCGCCATGAGCATTGCCAAAGTTAGCAAACCGATAGCAATGGCCCAGAACACACTGAGCCAGCGCGGTGAATCATGCTCAATATTAGTGAATTTAGTGGTGAAGTTCCCCAATACCAATGCCCCTGAATCCGCTGAAGTCACATAGAACAGCAAACCTGTAATGGTGGCGACACCTGCGAGAAATGTGAAACCTGGATACTGTGCTAGCAGATCATAAAAACCATGCGCTGGATTTTCTAAAACAGTTGTCGCAAGCTGAGTATTACCATCAAAAATCACGCTGTATAAAGCACTGTTACCGAAAATAGACAACCAAGTGAGGGTAAATAACAGAGGAATAACCAAAGTCCCGGTGACAAATTCACGAATAGTACGACCACGGGAAATACGTGCCAGGAACAGACCTACAAACGGCGACCAAGCAATCCACCATGCCCAGAAGAACAGGGTCCAGCTATTCATCCATTCTTTAGGCTGCTCAAAAGGAAAACTGCTTAAAGAGAGTTTCGGGAACTGGCTGAGATAATCACCAAAATTCTGAATTAGAGCCGCTAATAAAAACTCTGTATTTCCCATAAAGAGAATAAAGAGCAGCAACCCGATTGATACATAGATATTAATTTCAGACAGAACCCGAATACCTTTATTGACACCCGCAGTGACGGAAATAATAGTAATAATGACTGCAACACCAATTAATGCAGTTTGAATCCAGATATTTTCCGGCAAGCCAAACAGGACATGCAGACCGTAATTTAGCTGAACCACACCAATACCGCAGGTTGTGGCAATACCGAAAATCGTACCGAGTACCGCAGCAGTATCCACCGTATGGCCGATCGGGCCATTAATTCTTTTTCCAAATATAGGATAAAGCGCAGAGCGAATTGTCAGTGGTAAATTATAGCGATAACTGAAATATCCCAACGCAACCCCAATCAGCGCGTACATGCTCCAGCCAGTCAGACCATAGTGAAACAGGGTCCAGACCATGGACTGACGCGCGGCTTCAAAGGTTTCAGCTTCACCGACTGGTGGACTCATATAGTGCGACAGGGGTTCAGCGACCGAGAAGAACATCAAGTCAATCCCGATCCCGGCTGAGAACAACATGGCCGACCAGCTCAGCAGGCTGAATTCGGGTTTAGAATGTTTCGGTCCAAGCTTGATTTCGCCATAACGTGAGCAGGCGATAAAGACTATAAAAACCAGATACAGCGTTGCCGCCAGCAGGTAATACCAGCTAAAGGTACTACTGACCCAGTTTAAAATATTAATAATGACTAGATTGGCTTGTTCATTAAATAAAATCGTGATGATAGAAAACAGCAGAATAAGCGTCGCCGAACAATAAAAGACTACCTTATTCAGACTATCTTGCACCTCTTCGTTTTTCTTTTGCATAAATCTCTGACCATCGTTTTTGTTGCCGGATGATCTACAGTGCAGTGTGATTTAAAAGCAAAAACTGGCCCTAAAGCTTCCTTGTTTTCGTGAATTACAAACTTTTGCAAATCCAAAACAAACTGCGCTGTACATCAAGGGTGAGCTGGCACTATAATTTTTATTAATTGAACGTTCAATTAAAAAAGCGTTTATGAATTGTTACATCATTCAGCTATTTGCTTTAGCAGAATGATTTTTTATTGCTACATCCGTTATTCAGGTTAGTCCTATGCCAAAAGTTGGTATGCAACCGATCCGTCGTCAGCAACTGATCGATGCCACCTTAGCTGCAGTGAATGAGCTAGGTTTTGCAGAAGCTTCAATTAGTCAGATTGCTCAGAGGGCAGGTGTCTCAACCGGCATCATAAGTCATTATTTTCAAGGTAAAAATGGGTTAATTGAAGCCACAATGCGTTACTTATTGCAGCAATTAGGTAAATCTGTTGCTGAAATCAAGTCACAGGTGAATGACGCCCCTGAACAACGCTTACTGGCGATTGTGCGTGGCAATTTTACTGCTCCACAAACGGATAAAGCGGCCATGAAGGTGTGGTTGGCTTTTTGGGCCAGCAGTCTGCACCAGCCTGATTTACATCGTTTACAGCAAATAAACCATTACCGCTTACATTCCAATCTTAAATATGAATTCATGAAAAAGCTGAGTAAGGATCAAGCTGAGAAGGCAGCACAAGGTCTGGCTGCACTCATTGATGGATTCTGGCTAAGAGGTGCTTTAGTAAGTGGCGAAATTGATCCAGAACTGCCGATTGAACTGTGTAGTGAATATATCCGGCAACAACTCAAATAACCAATCTGCGAGGGAATTCCATTGACAACATTCAAACTGCAACGTCCTTATATCCATGGACAATATGTCGATGCAACGTCCAATAGCACGTTTCAAACTATTAACCCTGCAACAGGCGAAGTCCTGGCTGAAGTGCAGGTCTGTTCAAAAAATGATATCGATCGTGCGGTTGAATCTGCACAACAAGGGCAAAAAGTCTGGGCAGAAATGACCGCGATTCAACGTTCGCGCATCTTGAACAAGGCAGTCGCCATTTTACGCGAGCGCAACGATGAGCTGGCAAAATTAGAAAGTCTGGACAGCGGTAAAGCCTTTAGTGAAACATCGACTGTTGATATAACAACAGGTGCAGATGTACTCGAATATTATGCGGGGATTCTACCGGTTCTTGAAGGCCAGCAAATCCCCCTGAGAAGCAGTTCCTTCGTTTATACCCGTCGTGAACCTTTGGGTGTCGTCGCTGGAATTGGCGCATGGAATTATCCGATTCAGATCGCTTTATGGAAATCTGCACCGGCACTCGCTGCAGGCAATGCCATGATTTTCAAAGCCAGTGAAGTCACACCTTTAACTGCGTTGAAACTGGCAGAAATTTATACTGAAGCCGGTGTACCGCATGGTGTATTTAATGTGGTGACTGGTAGTGGTGAAATTGGTGGTTATCTGACTTCGCATCCCGATATTGCCAAAGTGTCATTTACCGGTGGCGTTTCTACCGGCAAAAAAGTTATGGCGCAAGCTGCCAATTCTAGTTTGAAAGAAGTCACTATGGAGCTGGGCGGTAAGTCTCCGCTGATTATCTGTGAAGATGCCGATCTGGATCTAGCGGCTGATATTGCCATGATGGCCAACTTCTATAGCTCTGGTCAGGTCTGTACCAACGGTACTCGTGTTTTTGTACCTTTGGCATTGAAAGCAGCATTTGAAGAAAAGATTTTGCAGCGTGTTGAACATATCCGTATGGGTGATCCTCTCGATCCTGAAACCAATTTCGGCCCGGTTTCCAGCTTTGAGCATATGGAAAAAGTGCTGGGCTATATCGAAAAAGGCAAGATAGAAGGGGCACGCCTACTATGTGGTGGCGGCCGTGCTGAGGATGAACAATTTGCCCAGGGGGCTTATGTCCTGCCGACCGTATTTACCGACTGCCGTGATGACATGACCATTGTGCGTGAAGAAATCTTCGGTCCAGTCATGAGCATCCTGAGTTATGACACCGAGCAAGAAGCCATTCGTCGTGCCAATGATACTGATTATGGTCTGGCTGCAGGTGTCGTCACACCAGACTTGGCCCGTGCACACCGAATTATTCATCAGGTAGAAGCAGGTATCTGCTGGATTAATACCTGGGGTGAATCACCTGCAGAAATGCCCGTCGGTGGCTATAAGCATTCCGGTGTCGGACGTGAAAATGGTCTAGTCACTTTGCAGCACTACACCCAGACCAAATCGGTTCAGGTCGAACTCAGTCCTTTCCAGTCTGTATTTAGCGCATAAGGGGGATTTGATGAATTACGACTATATTATTATCGGTGCGGGCTCTGCGGGTAATGTTCTGGCAGCGCGTTTAACTGAAGATCCAGATACTAAGGTGCTATTACTTGAGGCAGGTGGCCCGGACTATCGTCTGGATTTTAGAACCCAGATGCCAGCTGCTTTGGCCTATCCTTTACAAGGACGCCGTTACAACTGGGCCTATCTGACTGATCCAGAACCCCACATGAACAATCGCCGTATGGAATGCGGCCGTGGTAAAGGTCTGGGCGGATCTTCACTGATTAATGGCATGTGCTATATCCGTGGTAATGCTATGGATCTGGAACAGTGGGCCAGCCTTAAAGGTCTGGAACACTGGAACTATGCGCAGTGTCTACCCTATTACAAAAAAGCTGAAACCCGCGATATTGGAGGCAATGACTATCATGGCGATTCAGGCCCGGTTTCAGTCGCAACGCCTAAGAATGGTAATAATGAGCTGTTTCATGCCATGGTCGAAGCTGGGGTTCAAGCCGGTTATCCACGTACCGATGACTTGAATGGCTATCAGCAGGAAGGCTTCGGGCCGATGGATCGTACTGTGACACCACAAGGTCGTCGTTCCAGTACGGCACGTGGTTATCTAGATATGGCCAAAGGTCGGGATAATCTCACCATTATTACCCATGCCATGACCAACCGGATTCTGTTTAACCGTAATCAGGCGATTGGCGTAGAATATTTTGAAGGTCAAAATACCTTGCAGCCGATTCAGGTCTTTGCGGATCGTGAAGTTCTGTTATGTGGCGGTGCAATTGCATCTCCTCAAATTCTGCAACGTTCTGGGGTAGGTCCGGCTGAATTGTTAAAAAGTCTGGATATTCCGGTGGTTCAGGACCTGCCGGGTGTGGGTGAAAACCTGCAAGACCATCTGGAAATGTACTTACAATATAAGTGCAAAAAACCGGTCAGCTTATATCCGGCATTGAAATGGTATAACCAACCCATGATTGGCGCAGAATGGTTATTCCTAGGCAAAGGCATTGGTGCCAGCAACCAGTTTGAAGCCGGGGGCTTTATCCGTTCTTCGGATGAGTTTGAATGGCCAAACATCCAGTATCACTTCCTGCCAGTGGCGATTAACTATAATGGGACCAATGCTATCCATGAGCACGGCTTCCAGGCTCATGTCGGTTCCATGCGTTCACCATCTCGTGGCCGAGTTCGTCTGAAATCCAAAGATCCGTTTGAGCATCCAAGTATTTTGTTCAACTATATGAGTACCGAACAGGACTGGCGTGAATTCCGTGATGCTATCCGTATTACCCGTGAAATTATGCATCAGCCCGCCCTGGATCCATATCGTGGTGAAGAGATCAGTCCGGGCAAAAATCTGCAAACTGATGCAGAAAGTGATGAATTTGTTCGTAATCATGCAGAAACAGCGTATCATCCGTCCTGTAGCTGTAAAATGGGTGAGGATGATATGGCAGTTGTCGATGGTTATGGGCGTGTGCATGAGATGCAAGGCCTGCGTGTCATCGATGCTTCAATTATGCCGCTTATTATTACAGGTAACCTCAATGCAACCACGATCATGATGGCTGAAAAGCTTGCAGATCATATCCGTGGCAAGCAGGCATTACCTGCTTCTACAGCGCCTTTCTACCGGGCCCCACGCGCTTAAGTCATGGCTATATTCCTGTCGCTTGTTGCATCAAGGAATATAGCGGAATTTATTTTTACCCAAAGCTGGATAGGGCTGTAATCGGTTTCAGTGTTATCCATTCTTTGCTTAATATAATTTATATTTTATGAGAATTTTCAAACAAACAGTCCTTTTCGGCTGTGCTGCTGTTTCTAGTGTTTATTGTTTTGCAGATGATGCAGAAGCAAAAAAAATTGAAACCAGTGGAAACATCAGTGTAGTTTCTAAATACATCTCCCGTGGTCTGACCAATGCACCAGAAAATGATGACGTTGCCTTACAGGCAGCGCTGAATCTGGCTTATGGTAATTTTTATGTCGGTTACTGGGGCTCAACCTTAGGTTATTCCTACCCAGAACTGGAAGGCAAGAAATCACATCGCCGTGATAAAGTTGAACATGATTTTATCGTGGGCTATACCTATAGCAGTGAAAACTACGACTGGAATTTCTGGGATGCAACCTATTATTATCCGGGTGGCAGCCATACGACTTCAAATGAATTAGGTCTGAATGTAAGTCGTGCACTAAACGACAAGACCAGTGTTACAGCGGGTGTATCGACCTATTTATATGATGTGGCCTATGCCAATCAGGGTGATACTTTTTATACCCTGGATTTAGCCCATCAGATTAATGACAAGCTGGGTGCGCATGTCGGTGCAGCGGGTGGTTATTTTAATGATGAAGGCAAATATGAAGGTAATGAGCTGGGCAACACTACCAAACAGCATGCTTTCCGTTATGCAACTGCTGGATTGAGTTATGAAGTTGCGCCGAAGTTGACTTTATCTGGTGATTATATCTTTGGAGGTTATGACCGTTTTGGTGATAAACAGCGCGATCTCGCTGTGTTTGGTATTGGCTATGATTTTTAATTTGGATCTTGATCTGATTTAAAAAACGCATTTCCCAGTCCATAAAATCCAGTCGGGAACAGCAAGTATCAATAAAAACAGCCTGTTCCCGGCTTAAAGCCAGATTTTCTGAATATTTAATTAACAGATATTTTGATAAATCTGCAGGAAATTCGAGCAAACATTATCAATTTCATAAAATGATTCTATAATAGCGCCCATTCTTACTCGAGCTTATCCTGAAACTAACTGGTTGAAGGTTTAACCCGGGTTATTTTTATTTTTGAGTCAAATTCTCCTCCGTGATTCGGCTTGTATATTCAGATTTAGCATCTTATCTGTCCATGGTGGCACATAAGAATATTTAGGTATCCACATGGAAATTAAGGTCAATTATCTCGATAATCTTCGTCAGGAAGCCAAGTTCGATGACTTCACGGTAATCGCCGATCAGCCGATTCGCTATAAAGGTGATGGTTCTGCGCCAGGCCCATTTGATTATTTTCTGGCTTCATCTGCGTTGTGTGCAGCTTATTTTGTTAAAGTTTATTGTGCAGCGCGTGACATTCCAACCGACAATATCCGTCTGTCTCAAAACAATATCGTCGATCCTGAAAACCGCTACAAACAGATTTTTAAAATTCAGGTCGAGCTACCGGCTGATATCTCTGAAAAAGACCGTCAGGGGATTTTGCGTTCGATCGACCGTTGTACCGTCAAAAAAGTCATTCAAACCGGTCCTGAATTTGTCATAGAAGAAGTTGAAAGCATTGATGCCGATGCGCAGGCTTTGTTGATGCCAAATCTGGCTTCAGACAGCCTAACCTGTATTCCGGGTAAAGACTTACCACTCGAACAAACTATTGCCAATATGTCTGCGATTCTGGCAGGCCTCGGCATGAAAATTGAAATTGCGTCTTGGCGTAACATTGTACCGAATGTCTGGTCACTGCATATTCGTGATGCTCAGTCACCGATGTGCTTTACCAATGGTAAAGGTTCAACCAAGGAAAGTGCGCTGGCATCTGCACTGGGTGAATTCATCGAGCGTCTGAACTGTAACTTCTTCTATAACGACCAGTTCTGGGGTGAAGATATTGCCAATGCAGAATTTGTGCATTATCCGGATGAAAAATGGTTCCAGCCAGGTCCAAATGGTGAACTGCCAGCCGAAGTTTTAGATGAACATACCCGTGAAATTTATGATCCTGAAGATGAGTTACTAGGTATTCATCTGTATGACACCAACTCGGGCAATAAAGCACGCGGTATCTGTTCATTGCCATTTGTACGTCAGTCTGATGGTGAAACTGTATATTTCCCATCGAATCTGATTGAAAATCTATACCTCAGTAATGGTATGAGCGCGGGCAATACTTTGGCTGAAGCTCAAGTGCAATGTCTGTCTGAAATTTTCGAACGTGCGGTTAAACGCGAAATTCTGGAAGGCGAACTGGCACTGCCGGATGTACCTGAACACGTATTGGCAAAATATCCGAAAATTGTTGAAGGTATTAAAGGCTTGGAAGAACAAGGCTTTCCAGTACTGGTCAAAGATGCTTCTTTAGGCGGTCAGTTCCCGGTGATGTGCGTGACCTTGATGAACCCGCGTACGGGTGGTGTCTTTGCTTCATTTGGTGCCCATCCAAACTTTGAAGTCGCTTTAGAGCGTAGTCTGACTGAACTGTTACAAGGCCGTAGTTTTGAAGGCCTGAATGATCTGCCAAAACCAACCTTCAGTTCAAATGCAGTTACTGAGCCAAATAACTTCGTTGAGCACTTTATTGACTCAAGTGGTGTCGTGTCTTGGCGTTTCTTCAGTGCAAAATCTGACTATGATTTTGTTGAGTGGGATTTCACCAATAATGGCCAAAACTCAAATGCTGATGAAGCGCAGGAATTGTTTACCATTCTGGAAGAGATGGGCCACGAAGTTTATATGGCGGTCTATCAGCATTTAGGTGCAACCGCTTGTCGTATTCTAGTGCCGGGTTATTCTGAAATTTATCTGGTGGAAGATCTAGTTTGGGATAACACTAATAAGGCGCTTTTATATCGTGAAGATATCCTGAACTTGCATCGTCTGGATGATGAACAGCTGGGAGCTCTGGTTGAACGTCTGGAAGAAGCGGATGAAGACGATTATACCGAGATCCGTACCCTGATCGGGATTGAGTTTGACGAAAATACCGAATGGGGTCAGTTGACCATTCTGGAACTAAAACTCCTGATCTATCTGGTTTTACAGCAATTTGAAGAAGCTAAAGACCTGATCGAACAGTTCCTGCAATACAATACCAACACGGTTGAGCGTGGCCTGTTCTATCAGTGCATGAATGTCGTGCTTGAAGTCATTCTGGATGATGAAATGGAACTGGAAGACTATGAACACAACTTCCGCCGTATGTTTGGTGATGCCCGTATGGATGCAGTCCTCGGTTCAGTAGAAGGTACAGTACGTTTCTACGGTTTAGCTGAAACCAATATGCAGCTTGAAGGTCTGGATCGTCATCTACGTTTAATTGACAGCTACAAGAAACTGCATGCAGCGCGTGCCAAGTTTGTAGCAGCGTAGTAAGTGAAGATGATTAGCTGACTTTGCTAGTCTTTAAATCTTTAAAAAAATAGCCCATCTTAGAATGGGCTATTTTTTATATTGCTCTAACATCTTAGGAGTAATTAAAAAAAGAAAAAATAAAGGGCGATCCTTGCCGCCCATTTAAATCTTAAATAACAGCTTAAATATTATTTAAAGTCAGGGAAATATTATTGACCATATGAATCAGGCGAGGACCGATTTCATTTTCCAGTTTTTCCTGATTAAGCAGGTAAGTTGGCGCACCGCAGTTAAAGGTCAGAATACCATGTTTAGGGTGAATCAATGGCACTGCAACAGAGTTCACATCTTTGGCCCAATCGCCGAGAGATAGGCAATAGCCATAATCCTGATAATCACGGATAGCACGTTCTAAATTACGCTTAATGGTTGGCCATTGATCTTCATTTCTTTTCTTGATCGCATCAAACAGATATTCACGTTCTTTAACTTCCATGGCAGCCAGACAGGCACGGCCCATCGCACTACTATGAATAGGCAGGGTAGAGCCAACTGGACGACGCATGGTCAAAGTAGATTCCGTGTGAACGACTTCCAAATAAATCATGCTCAGACGATCACGTGTTGCCATGGCGACAGGCGCTTGCGCATAACGTGACATTTCTTCCATAAATGGATAAGCCTGTGTACGTGCCGAAATATTGCTTAGCGCCGCATAACCCAGAGCCAATACACCAACGTCCAACAGGTATTTGGTCGTATTCGGTAACTGTTTTAGATAACCTAAAGAAACCAACGTGCTGGTGATCCGGGCAACAGTCGGTTTTGGCAGATTAGTGAGTTGTGCAATTTCCTGGTTGCCCAGTAATTGATTCGTTGCGGAAAAACATCTCAGGATTTCTAAACCACGTGCAATAGACGCGATAAATTGCGGGTTATTTTCTCTATGAATATGTGAAATCGGATCTAAACGGATCTCATCAAAATTAGGTATTTCGCCAGTTTTATTTTTTGTCATGGTCAGAGCAATTAAAGGTAAATTAATAAATATGATAGCAATTAAATTTCACGATACAAAATAAAACACTTCTATTAATGATAAAAATAAATAAAAAAGTGCTCATTTTATCTGTATTTAAGTCAATTAGCGCTATTCAGCTAAAAACGATGTAGAATTTACAGGTTTTTGAGACCTGTAATGATCTTTAAGTATCTTTAGAAAATTTAAAGTTCGCCAGATAAAATTTCAGGAAAATGGAGCCAATCAAAACGAGAATCATCAGCACGATTTAATTGAAACATTCTTATCTCGCTGCGCTTTTATAGAATCAATTATGATCTGATTCAGATCATCTAACTCTTTTCTAAATCTACTAACAATCTAAAAAATTTCGCATTGTGAAATAAAATTCTAACTATAATTTTTAATTAAAGCTAGAAAAATTTGCTTTTTTGCTTAAAAAATAAAATTTTTAATAATTTTTCTTGCTCAAAATGAATTTTTATGATTATTTATTTCGTATTACGAAACTAAAATTAAAGGGTAAAGGAATTTACCCAGATGAACTAAATAACATGGAGATCCCTATGATTCGCGATCCGGAAATGTTCGAGCAACTTCTTTCGACTATTCGTAACTTTGTCAAAAATGAACTAGTCCCTTTAGAACATGAAGTTGAAGAAAGTAACGCGATTCCTGAGCGTATTGTCGAGCAGATGAAAGAATTGGGTCTGTTTGGCCTAACTATTCCAGAGGAATACGGCGGTTTAGGTATCACCATGGAAGAGGAAATTCTGGTCGCAATGGAATTAGGCCGTACATCGGCTGCATTCCGTTCTTTGATCGGGACCAATAATGGGATCGGTTCAAGCGGGATCGTGATTGACGGTACAGAAGAGCAAAAACAGAAATACCTGCCACGTTATGCGACTGGTGAAATCATTGGTTCATTCTGTTTAACTGAGCCAGATTCAGGTTCAGATGCAGCATCTTTAAAAACCAGCGCGGTTAAAGATGGCGATTACTATATTTTAAACGGTACCAAACGTTTTATTACCAATGCACCGCGTGCAACGACATTTACGGTGATGGCGCGTACCAATCCTGATATCAAAGGTGCAAGCGGCATTTCTGCATTCCTGGTAGAAGCGAATACACCGGGCCTAAGTCTGGGCAAAATTGATAAAAAAATGGGTCAACACGGTTCATACACTTGTGACGTGATTTTTGACAACTGTAAAGTTCATAAAGATCAGTTGATCGGTGGTGTTGAAGGCATTGGCTTTAAAACTGCAATGCGTGTCCTGGATAAAGGCCGTCTGCACATTGCTGGCTATAGCGTAGGTATGGCAGAGCGTATGCTGGAAGACGCTTTAAATTATGCAGTTGAACGCAAGCAGTTCGGTCAACCGATTGCGAATTTCCAGCTCATCCAAGGCATGCTGGCAGACTCTAAAGCTGAAATTTATGCAGCGAAATGTATGGTTCTAGATGCTGCTCGTCTGCGTGACGAAGGCAAGAATGTGACCACAGAATCTTCATGCGCGAAAATGTTTGCCACTGAAATGTGTGGTCGTGTAGCGGATCGCTGTCTGCAAATCCATGGTGGCGCAGGCTATATCAGTGAATATTCAATTGAACGTTTCTATCGTGATGTGCGTTTGTTCCGTCTGTATGAAGGTACTACTCAAATCCAGCAAATCATCATCGCACGTGAAATGATTAAACAAGCGACTGCTTAAGCAGCAGATTTTTAGAATATTGGAAATATTAAAATGAGCACAAGAATTAGATTTGACTGGCAAGATCCATTTTTACTGGAACAGCAACTGACTGAAGAAGAACGCATGATCCGTGACAGCGCGCATGCGTACTGTCAGGATAAGCTGATGCCACGTGTACTAGAACAGTTCCGCCATGAAAAAACTGATCCAACCATTTTCCGTGAAATGGGTGAACTGGGTCTGCTGGGTCCAACCATTCCTGAGCAATACGGCGGTGCCGGCTTAAATTATGTCAGCTATGGTCTGATTGCTCGTGAAGTAGAACGTGTGGATTCAGGTTATCGTTCTATGGCCAGTGTGCAAAGTTCTCTGGTGATGGTGCCAATCAATGAATTTGGTTCTGAAGAACAGAAACAGAAATATTTGCCGAAATTGGCGACCGGTGAATATATCGGTTGTTTCGGTCTGACTGAACCAGATCATGGTTCTGATCCGGGCAGCATGATTACTCGTGCCAAAAAAGTCGATGGTGGTTACCGTCTGACGGGCGCGAAAATGTGGATTACCAACAGTCCGATTGCTGATGTCTTTGTGGTTTGGGCAAAAGAAGTGTCTCCTGAAGGCAATGTCGGTGATATTCGTGGCTTTATTCTAGAAAAAGGCTGGGAAGGGCTTTCTGCACCAGCGATTCACGGTAAGGTTGGCCTGCGTGCTTCGATTACCGGTGAAATCGTGATGGACAATGTTTTTGTTCCAGAAGAAAACGCGTTCCCGGAAATCCGTGGTCTAAAAGGTCCATTTACCTGCCTGAACAGTGCCCGCTATGGTATTGCTTGGGGTGCGATGGGTGCAGCTGAATTCTGCTGGCATACAGCACATCAATACACCATGGACCGTAAACAGTTCGGTCGTCCATTGGCTGCGAATCAGCTGATCCAGAAAAAACTGGCGGATATGCAAACTGAAATTGCGTTGGGTCTGCAAGTGGCTTTACGTTTTGGCCGTATGAAAGACGAAGGCATTGCTTCAGTAGAAGGTACTTCACTGATCAAGCGTAATAACTGTGGTAAAGCCTTAGATATTGCCCGTTTAGCGCGAGACATGATGGGCGGTAACGGAATCTCTGATGAATTCGGTGTAGCACGTCATCTGGTGAACCTGGAAGTGGTGAACACTTATGAAGGTACGCACGATGTACATGCCTTGATTCTAGGTCGTGCTCAAACGGGTATTGCTGCATTCTCTAACTAAATGCAGATCAACTTCTAGCCAGCAATGCTGGCTAGTTTGTTTTGGCTGACTTTAATTAAAGTCAGACAATCCAGTTCTGGGATGGTTTTTTTAAATCTAGTCAGTTTCAGAATTAAAGATCAATTAAACATTCTATGTTTCATTTAATTAATTAGGTGAAACATAAACTTCTAAAAGGCACAGGAGTGCCAGCAAAGTGTAAAGGACATTATGAATACGCTTAATTCACAACAAAACCTTCTACCAGAAGAAAATATGCCTAAGAAAAAGGTCTGGATTCTGGCTTTTATCTTTTCATTTTTAGCGTTATTGGTAGACGGTGCAGATCTTGCACTATTAGCCTACAGTCTAACCAGCCTCAAACAAGAATTTTCTTTAAGTAGTATTCAGGCAGGTGCACTCGGTAGCTGGACACTTGCTGGTATGGCCATTGGTGGCTTTTTTGGTGGCTGGGCTTGTGACCGCTTTGGACGAGTTCGGGTGATTGTGATTGCGATCGCTTTATTCTCTTCATTAACCTTCTGGCTAGGCTTTACTCAAAGCTATGAAGAATTTAAGTGGTTGCGATTCTTTTCAGCAATTGGCTTGGGTGCCCTCTATATTGCCTGTAATACTCTAATGGCAGAATATGTGCCAACAAAATATCGTTCTACAGTACTTGCTGCCTTAATGACAGGTTGGACACTTGGTTCAGTCGTTGCCACTGTACTTGCAGGATGGCTGCTTCCAGAGCTAGGCTGGCGTTATCTTTACTATATTGCCATTGTTCCGATTGTTCTTGCGATTGGCATGTTCTTCCTGGTACCAGAACCACAAGCCTGGTTAAAGGCACGTCAAGAAAGATTGGCAGCCAAAGCCAGCGGCGTAGTGCAAGAAAAACCGAAGAATACCTTCAAAATGATTTTTGCCGATGCGTTAAGCCGTCGCATGTTCATCCTCTGGTCGTTCAGTACCGCATTTTTACAGTTTGGTTATTACGGTGTAAGTAACTGGTTACCGGCTTATCTGGAATCAGACTTAGGTATTAAATTTAAAGAAATGACCACCTATATGATTGGGACCTTCCTGATCATGATGTGTACCAAAGTGATCGCTGGTATTATTGCGGATAAAATTGGTCGTCGTGCAGTATTTGCTTTCGGTACCATGGGCACCGCAATCTTTATTCCCATCATTGTCTTTGGTAACACACCGGACAATATCTTATGGCTAATGCTGTTTTTCGGATTCCTTTACGGTATTCCATATGGCATTAATGCGACTTATATGACTGAAAGTTTCCCTACTAAAGTCCGTGGTACAGCAACAGGTGGCGCTTATAACATTGGCCGTCTAGGCGCAGTATTGGCACCTTTAACCATCGGTTATTTTGCGCAAGGTGGCTCAATTGGTACAGGTCTACTCATCATGAGTGTGGCTTATTTTATTTGTGGCCTGATCCCGGCAATTTTCATTAAAAACCGTTTGTTTGACCCACAAAAAGCTGACTAATTGATGAATCAAACATTTATAAAGACAGGAAGATGCTAGGAAGCAATTAAATGAATAAAATCACACAGGATATCGAAACCATACTCAAGCAGATTCCAGATGGTGCGCATATTATGACCAGTGGCTTCGGTCTGGCAGGACAGCCAATCGAACTGATTGAAGCTTTGATTGATATTGGTCCTAAAGATCTGACTATTATTAATAATAATGCAGCTTCTGGTGACCGTGGTCTAACCAACTTGTTATTGTCAGGACTGGTGAAAAAAATGATCTGTTCATTTCCTCGTGCCAATAACTCCAAGGTGTTTGAAGAACTGTATAAAGCTGGAAAGGTTGAACTAGAGTTGGTGCCACAAGGCAACTTGGCTTGCCGTATTCAGGCAGCGGGTGCAGGTCTGGGCGCTATTTTTACGCCTACAGGTTACGGCACCAAGATTGCTGAAGGCAAAGAAACCCGCCATATCAATGGCAAGGACTATGTGCTGGAATATCCAATTCATGCAGACTATGCCTTGGTTTATGGCAATCAGGCTGATCAATGGGGCAATTTAACCTACCGTAAAGCAGCCCGAAACTTTGGCCCGTTAATGGCAAAAGCAGCCAGAACAACAATTGCCCAAGTGCATGAAATTGTAGAGCTAGGCGAGCTTGATCCAGAGATTATCGTAACGCCGGGTATTTTTGTGCAGCATGTGGTGAAGGTAGGAGATATCAAATAATGACAATTCAAAAACGTACACGCGAACAGATTGTAGAAAAAGTTGCACAGGATATTCCGACCGGTTCTTATGTGAATTTAGGCATTGGCTTACCAACACGCGTTGCCGGTTATTTAAAGCCTGAACAGGATATTATCCTGCATTCCGAAAATGGCGTTCTGGGTTTTACCGCTTTAACTGATCCTGATCAAGCTGATGATGATCTGATTAATGCCGGTAAAGAACTAGTCAGCATGCTGGATGGCGGCAGTTTTATGAACTCTGCAGATTCCTTCGATATTATGCGTGGCGGCCATTTAGATTTCTGTATTATGGGCGCCTTTCAGGTTGCTGTGAACGGTGATCTCGCTAACTGGCATACCGGTGCACTGGATGCGGTTCCAGCGGTGGGTGGGGCGATGGATCTGGCGGTTGGTGCTCGTTGTGTCTATGTTTGCATGGAACATGTCACTAAAAATGGCGAACCACGGATTGTGGAAGAGCTGACTTATCCGATTACCGGTAAAAACTGCGTTGACCGCATTTATACCGATTTGTGTATTATTGAACTCAAAGATAATCAGGCTTGGGTGCTAGAAATGGTCGATGGCTTGAGTTTTGAGGAACTTCAGCAACAGACAGGTTGCAAGTTGCTCGATGGCCGTGCAGCTGCACAGTTAAAAGCATCCGTATAATAAGCTAAATCATTTAAATATGGTTAAAAATCGCAGCTTAGGCTGCGATTTTTTTACGCTGTATTTTTATGCGTTTAGTTACGTATTCTAAAAGTGGACATTTCTATTTTTAGATTGCAACTAAATTTTGCATAATCGCCATTATGTTAAATGGGCTAGAAATTTTTAGGCAAAGCTTATTACAAAATCAATAATTAATAAGATACATCCAATTTTCCCTAGTGTATGAGCAAAGATCCCAACTGGTGAGAGATATAGAGATTTATCTTTGGAAAAGAAATTTCTTAACGTTACTTCAGCTGTGAGTCGTTCATAAGTCATTAGAACGCCCATTTCAATGCATACTAGAAATAACCCGATATTTCCTAAATATGCACCAATTTCTGTTTTACCATCTACGATATCCGAATAAATTAGGAATAAAGAGAATGCTGCAAATCCAAAACAGAAATACTTGAAATATGATTGCATCTTCATTCGGCTTCTATTCAAAAGATTAAGTGCCATCAATCTAATGTATTTGTACAAGAAGTAATAGATATACCTGGAACAAGAGAAAACATTTCTTAGCAACTACAAGGCTAAAAAATTTTAAACTTTCATTAGAAGAGACCATGTAACGAATGACATATTATTTAAGAAATTTATTAGGCTCATTTGTAGGTTTAGTAGCTTTAACTGGTGCTGTATTAACCCTGTTTGCATATAGCTCTGGGCCTTATATGACCCTAGGTATTATCTGCGGAATCATTCTTATGATATTAGGATTAACGCTTATTGGTTATATCAATGCAGCTACCGCACTGCAAAGTAAGACTCAACAAACCTTATACTTACATTCCGTATTAGTGATCTTGCTCTTCGCTACAGACTTAATTTTTGGCAATTTAGACTTATTGTTTACTATTTTAAGAAACATAGGCTTCTTTGTAATACTCCAATTTGGAGTCTATCTTTATGTAAAAAAGCGACAAATGAGCTTTAAAGAATTTCTAAAATTAACATAGATAATGTGTCATGTACTGCGCACCCAATCTTATATTCTATGAGTGCACAAGGTATGAGTTTAGATTGATTATGACTGGGACTGGATATTGACCAGATTGCGTTCGCGACTTAAGTCATAACGGTTAATACTAAAGATGAGCAAGGCAAAGACAAAGCCCAGTGCAACACAGGCTGACCAGCCATACATTTTCCATAGGTTGAGTGATAGAAATGCACCGATCCCAGCACCTGAAAAATAACAGGTCATATAAATGGCATTAATACGGGAACGGGCCTGAACCGAGATCCGGTATACCAGATTTTGGTTTAAGACGTGCAGTGAAGAAATCCCAAAATAGGCAGGAATCAATCCAATGATATATACCCATAAATAGCTTTGCGCATAGAATAGGGGAATCCAGGCCAGAATTAATCCTGTGGTAGCGAGTTGTGCAACCCATTTTTCCCGATGTCGACCAATCATTTTACCGGTCCATTGTGATGACCAGATGCCGACTATACCAACGATGCCCATTAAGCCAATCTGGAAATCATTAAAATGGTAGGGGGCTTCCGCCAGTACAAAAGTCATGGTGGTAAAAATAATACTCAGCATACCAAAGCCCAAACCACCAATGATGCTGCGTCGAATCAGCATCGGTTCGGTTTTGGCAAAGGTAAATAGTGAGCGATAAATCTGCAAGATGCTCATTTGTAGCTGGCTTTTCGCTTTAGGTAACTGATACCACATGGCGATGCTGAGCAAGAGAATAGAACAGCCACTCAATAGGTAAACGGCATGCCAGGACCATAAGGTAGAAATCAGTCCTGATACAGTTCGGGCAAATAGAATACCGACTAGAACACCACTCATCAGCAGACCGACCACTTCAGCACTTTTTTCTCGTTGAGACAGGTTAGCGGCAAAAGGAATCAGAATCTGAGTGGTAATGGAACAGAAAGAGGCGAGCAGGGTAAAACCATAGAGCATATGCAGATTAGTACTGGCAGAAAGCCCGATCAGTGCCAGTCCGGTACATAGCATGAGGCTACAAATGTAGAGACGTTTTTCAAATAAATCGCCTAGAGGTACAAACAAAAATAACCCGGTGGCATAGCCAATCTGGGTTAAAACCACAGTCCAGCCAGACTGAGCTACACTGATTTGCAGATCCTCTGCGATAGAATAAATCAAGGGCTGGTTAAAATAGTTACAACCTGCGCAGAGTGCGCAGGTCATTGCCATCATGAACATGAAACGGCGTGAAATTTGCCCTTGGGCTGACATCCTTGTCTCCTGAGGCTTTAAAAACTATAGTTGGCAGAGAGGTTGATACGTGAAACATCCGCTTCTCTATTATCAAAAGTTTCACGTTTACCGTGATGGTACTCTGCACCGAGATTAATCTTTGGAACAGGAGAGTAGATCACGTTGGCCACATAGTCCGTTAAACGCTTATTGGTCTTAGGATTCGCGCGTGCATAGTCGCTGGAATCATCAAAATCAACAACGCTAGCATTGATGCTACTACGTAGTTTCGGCGTGAATTTATGCGTAAAGCCGATACTTAAACTATTAAACTCATTGAGCAAAAGTTCATTATTGATTGGATCAACTGAATAATCACCACCCCAGGCGGTACCATCCGTTAGTGTCCCTTGTGTTAAAAAGGCTGCAATGCGCTGGTCACCGACCATATGGAAATAGTTACCTTGAATCGAATTTTGATCATCTAAACGGTAACGTCCACCAAGGCCCACACCCCAGCCAACTTTTTCAATATCACCTGTATCTGTTTGCGCCTGCTTTTGATTGACAAAGCCTTGAGCCAATAAATGCAGCGGACCTGATTGATGAACATATTTAGTGGTTAAAGCAGGCAAGGCAGAAGAGCGATCACCACCGGCCATATACTCCAGACCTACATTCCAGGTATTTTCCGGATCAAGTTTGAAAGCATAGCTGACTTGAGGCGTACGTAGAACTGATCCACCTAGCAATAAACTGTAGTCGACAGCTTCAGTACTAATTTCCGGTGTAGACATCAATGACCAGGCCTGACCAAAAGTCCAGTTATAGTATTTTAAATGTGCATGACGAATACGTAATCCACCATCGCCTTTACCATTATTGGTCCAGAAGTCAGCTTCTAAACGTGCAGAGACATTCGGGTTTCCACCCAAGTCTTTAGCCAAGAAACCAATTCGGCTGGCAGCTGCAGTAAAATCTGAACGGGTAGAGTCAGGCTCAGTAAAAGGGACTTTATTAATCTGGTTAATGGTACGGCCACGAGCTTCAGTAGTACTTTTGAAATCGACTGCGCCATCAAAGCGAATCAATCCATAGACATCGACATTATCTACCATCGAACTCAAAGTTTTAGAGTCTTGCGCTTTGGCTTCTTCCTGCTGGTTCTTTAACGCAAGTTGTGCAGCCTTTTGCTGTTCCAGTTCAGCCTGGATTTGCTTTAACTGTGATTCTAAAAACTGCATCCGGTCTTCAGACGCTTCTGCTGAAAATGCCTGTGCTGAAGCAATACCACATAATGTCGCTAAAACTAATTTTTTCATTTCTTAATCCCTAAAGAAATTTTCTGATATCTAAAAAGGAAAATCTTTCCTTGTCATTGCTCTCATTGCTAAATGCAGAGATGCTGACTTTTGAATGATGAATACGATTCTCGTTCAACCAAGAAACATCCTGTTCAGGTCAAAGGGCATGTATTCGATATTTAAAGTCATAAAAATATGGATGAAGGAGGGCAATGAATTCATAGCCCTCCTAAGTTAAAACTTATTCTGCTTTTTGTGGATCGTATAAACGGTCTTTAATAAACAGGGCAGGAATCAAACCGCATAGGAAGTAAGCTGCACCCATCACCAATAGACCCGTACCGATCGAACCATTCATCGCAAGATAACCAATGGTAATTGGAGCGAAGATTGCACCGATACGACCAATATTGAACGCACCACCGACTGCTGTACCACGAACCCCAGTTGGGAAACTTTCGGTTAGATACGTTGCATTAATGGCATATGGAATACCGTACAGGAAGCCGAAGATTAGCATCAGTACACCAATGTTATCGGCATTGTGCATATACACCACGACAGGAATAAACAGCGCTGTTCCCATGGTGCCGAAAGCAAATACGATACGACGACCAATTTTGTCAGCCACATAACCTGCAATGATTTTGGCGAACATCATGGTGATAAAAGTACCCACCATGTATAGCGCCATTTCCTTGAATTTAATGCCTAATTCAGCTTCAAGATAACTTGGTAACCAGTTGCTTACACCGAAATAACCGAATAGCAGGAAACCAGAGCTGAAAGACCAAAGGATGAACATCTTGCCATGGGTCTTATCTTTAAGAATGGTGATATATGGATTGCCTTTTTTGGCATCATTATCCACGATCTGACCAGTTCTTTTCATTTCACGGACACGTTTCCATGACTCTGGTTCTGGTACCATAAAGTGCATCAAAATACCCAAAGCTAATGGGGCAATTGTCACCCAGTACAGCATACGCCAGCCGAATTCAGGAATAATCCAGCCAGAAACCATGGTAATCACCAATGAACCTAAAGTGAAACCAGTCATTAATGTTGCCAATACTGTAGTACGGTATTTGGTCGGTACGTATTCTGACATCAGGGTATTACAGGCAATATATAAACAGCCTAAACCTAAGCACGAAAGGGTGCGTAAAATCGCAAACTCTTGATAAGACTGGGCAAAACCTGAATAGGCAGACAAAATCGAGAAGGAAATAGTGGCCAATACGATGACACGTACGCGACCGAATTTGTCACAGGCCCATCCGCCAATAAAGCCACCGATCCCCATACCCAAAAGAGAATAACTTCCCAAGGCACCGGCCTGTACAGAAGTTAGCCCCCATTCTGCTTTCAAACTGGTCAAGCTGAAAGCCAGAATACCAATGTCTGCACCGTCACATAGTAAAATCAAAAAAGCGAAGACAAAGGCCGTCATCCACAGGCGTTTAGGTGCCTGCTTAACGGTGTCGTCGGAGGAGACCCCCGTTTTAGTTTCCTCAGCTACGATGGTATCGCTTGTCATTCTTATATCCTCTATATATTAAAGTAGCATTCCTCTGCTACCGCTAAATCCATTTTCTTCCTCACGGAAAAGCATTTTCCTCATCTAAGGTCTAAGCGTCTGTGCGCATTCGCCCTGTTACGATCAGGCTGGATCTGATTTTTCCGTTTCACCTTGAGTGAAAAATCACTGAACAACGTAGTATCCTTATGACGGAAATTAATTTTTTTATTTTGTATTGTGGTTAATATTTACATAAATGAATAACCAAAATTCGAATTAAATAATTAATTCCGTATTGCGAAATCAATTAATCATAAAATAGCCAACTGAACAAGAGTTTTTACTCTAATTTTTATTAAAAAATAACTTTTTTGAGTTTTTGAGAGAAAAAATCTTGATTTATGGGTCTAGAAACCGTAGTTTTATATAAAATAAAATTTCGCTATACAAAATAAATGGAGATTTTTGATGGAACAGGTAGTTCAAGTAGAGCAAATCTCGACACATGTGGCGATGGTCAAGATCCATCGTCCAGAAGCTAAAAATGCCCTGAATACAGAAGTGCGTCAGAAACTGGCTGCGGCTTTTCTGCAATTGAATGACGATGAAAATATCCGTGCCATTATTCTCACTGGCGGTGAAACTGACTTCGCTGCAGGCGCTGACCTTAAAGAACTGGCAAATGCTGAAACGATCCAGATGATGCAGCGTCGTACCGAACGTTACTGGCAAGCGATTGCACAATGTTCAAAACCAGTGATTGCAGCAGTAAACGGTTATGCATTGGGCGGCGGTTGTGAACTGGCAATGCATGCGGACATTATCATTGCCGGAAAAAGTGCCCAGTTCGGTCAGCCTGAAGTCAAAGTAGGGGTAATGCCGGGTGCTGGTGGTACACAGCGTTTATTCCGTGCCGTGGGTAAATTCCATGCAATGCGCATCATTATGACGGGTTGTCTGGTACCAGCGCCGGAAGCTTATCAGATTGGTCTGGTGTCTCAAGTAACTGAAGACAGCGAAACCCTTGCAACAGCAATCAAAATGGCTGAAGGTTTGGCAAAAATGCCGCCAATTGCGCTGGAACAAATCAAGGAAGTGGCTTTACTGGCTGAAGATGTGCCACTCAATGCCGGCTTAATGCTGGAACGTAAATCCTTCCAGATGCTGTTTTCTTCAGAAGATCAAAAAGAAGGTATGCAAGCCTTTATCGAAAAACGTAAACCAAATTATCAGGGACGATAAGCATGAGCATTCAAATTCAGAAAATCGGTATTATTGGCGTAGGTACCATGGGTGCGGGCATTGCCCAAATCGCGATTCAGTCCGGTCATGATGTGGTGTTGTTTGATGCCAAAGCGGGTGCTGCTGAACAGGCACAGGAAAAGCTGGCTAAAACATTAAATACCTTGGCTGATAAAGGTAAATTCAGCCATGAAAAAGCTGCTGAAGATCTTGCTCATTTATCGATTGCTCATCAGATCGAAGATCTGAAAGATTGCGATTTAATCGTTGAAGCGATTATTGAAAATCTGGAAATCAAACAAAAGCTGATGCAGCAACTTGAAGGCATTGTGAAACCTGAAGCGATGCTGGCATCCAATACATCTTCACTATCCATTAGTGCGATTGCTGCCAATTGCAGCCAGCCGGAACGCGTTGCCGGTTATCACTTCTTTAACCCGGTTCCACTGATGAAAGTGGTTGAGGTCATTGAAGGTTTTAATACCCGTGCTGATATTGTGGATGCACTTACTCAGCTGTCGACCAAGATGGGACATCGCCCGGTAAAAGCTAAAGACACTCCAGGATTTATCATTAACCATGCAGGTCGTGCCTTTGGTAGCGAAGCCTATGCAATTCTGAATGAAAATGTCACTCCATTTTATGAAATTGATCGCATCTACCGTGACGGGATCGGTTTCAAGATGGGGCCATTCGAGTTAGGCGATCTGACCGGGATGGATGTATCTCATCCAGTGAGCGAATCGATCTATCACCAATATTATGAAGAAGCGCGTTACCGCCCAAGCGTGATTACCCGCCAGCGTTTTATTGCTAAACAGCTAGGCCGTAAAACTGGTAAAGGTTTTTATGATTACACTTCAGGTAGCAAAGTAGGTGATGTGGCTCCAACACTGGTTGAAAAGCTGGATCAATATCCATTGGTTTGGCTAGGTACAGAATATAGCGAAGACCGTCAGGTGCTTGAGCAATATCTGAAGCAGTTCAACATCCAGATCGAGCAGACTGAAACACCTTCAGCAGATGCTTTAATTCTGATTGCGACTTATGGTGAAGATGCAACTTCAGCCGCAGTCCGCTATCAGGTGTCTCCGCAGCAAGTAGTCTGTATTGATCTGCTTTACGGTCTGAATAAACACCGTACTTTAATGCCAACGTTTGTGACCAAAGCTGAACTGGTAACCGCAGCACAATCGATTTTCAATCTGGATGGTGTGACTGCGAGCACAATTCAGGAAAGCGTCGGCTTTGTGGCTCAGCGTGCTTTGGCCATGATTGTGAATCTCGGCTGTGATATTGCCCAGCAAGGCGTTGCAACTGTAGAAGATATCAATATCGCGGTGAAATTAGGCCTTGGCTATCCATATGGCCCAATTGAATGGGGGGATGTGCTGGGAGCTGAAAAAATCCTGAAAATTCTGGATCGTATGACTGCGATTACTCGTGACCAGCGTTACCGCCCAAGTCCTTGGTTGCGCCGCCGCGTTCAGCTCGGTTTAGCTCTTGTTCATACTACACATTAATTAAAAAGTTAAAGGAATAACACTCATGTTAAATGCCTATATTTATGATGGTTTACGTTCACCAATCGGTCGCCACGCAGGAAGCCTGGCAAGCGTACGTCCAGATGATCTAGCAGCAACAGTTATTAAAAATCTGTTAGAAAAAACCGGTATTCCAGCAGCTGACGTAGAAGATGTGATCTTTGGCAGCACGAATCAGGCCGGTGAAGACAGCCGTAACGTGGCTCGTTTTGCGGCACTACTTGCAGGTATGCCAGTGACCGTTCCAGGTCAAACTGTAAACCGTCTTTGTGCTTCAGGCTTGGGGGCTGTAATTGATTCAGCACGTGCCATTACCGCAGGTGAAGGCGAACTGTATATTGCAGGCGGTGTAGAAAGCATGACACGTGCACCATTTGTAATGGCTAAAGCTGAAAGCGCGTATTCACGTGATGCGAAAATCTATGACACCACGATTGGTACACGTTTCCCGAACCGTAAATTTACCGACCAGTTTGGCGCGCACAGCATGCCAGAAACAGGTGATAACGTTGCTGAAGAATTTGGTATTACGCGTGAACAGGCAGATACGTTTGCTGCTGCATCACAAGCGAAATATCAAGCTGCAAAAGAAGCAGGTTTCTTTGAAGGTGAAATTACTCCGATTGAAGTTTCACAAGGGCGTAAATTGCCGCCTAAATTAGTGACTGAAGATGAACATCCACGTCCATCTTCGACATTTGAAGCATTATCCAAGTTAAAACCGCTTTTCGAAGGTGGTGTTGTGACTGCAGGTAATGCATCAGGTATCAATGACGGCGCTGCAGCACTGATTATCGGCAGTGAAAAAGTTCAGGAACAGTATGGCTTAAAACCTTTAGCTCGTATTCTGTCTTCTGCAGCCGCTGGCATTGAGCCACGCATCATGGGTGCGGGCCCAATTGAAGCAATCAAAAAAGCTGTAAAACGTGCAGGTTTGACGCTAGATGATATGGACATTATCGAGATCAATGAAGCATTTGCCAGCCAGGTGTTATCTTGCCTGAAAGGTCTGGATGTGGCTTTTGATGATCCGCGTGTCAACCCAAATGGTGGTGGCATTGCGATTGGCCATCCACTAGGCTGTTCAGGTGCGCGTTTGGCTTTAACTGTTGCGCGTCAATTACAGCGTACTGGTAAAAAATATGCCGTGATCAGCCTGTGTATCGGTCTGGGTCAAGGCCTGGCGATGGTGATTGAAAACCCTGAAGCTGCATAACAGCTTTAGTTATCGTATTAATGCCATGTATAGATGATATGCATGGCATTTTTTATTGGGCTATTTATATAGAAATACAAATCCCTGCAAATGCAGGGAATGTTTAAATCAGCGTAAGGATTATTTACGGCCAGTAACCAATAAAGTTGCTGAACCGAAAGCATAAAGTTTACCGTCTTTATCTACAATTCGGCCTTCTGAAGTCAACACATTGCGTCCAATCCGGATCACTTCGCCAATCGCAGTATAAGTTTCGCTATTTTTCATGGCTTTGAGCATTTTGACATTCAGGTCAATAGTGGAAAAACTCACGCCCGCATCAACTGTAGTATGAACTGCTGCACCGGTTACGCTGTCTAGAACCGTGGCGCAGAATCCACCATGAATGCCGCCTTGCAGGTTGAAATGACGTTCATCTGGATAAACTTCATATTCCACATAGTTTTCACGGACTACACTGAGTTTCATGGGAATGAGTTGTCCCATCGCTGAGCCAGGTAATTCGCCATTTTTAATTGCAGTTAGATATTCAAGTCCATTCATTTGAGCTGTAGTCATATAGCTTCCCTTTAATAAAATATTTCGCCTTATGAAATAATATTCTGTTTTTCTAAAATTATGATATAACAGATAGTGATCGAAATGCTATATTTTTCCAGGATGGAATGATGACAATAAAAAATCTCGTCACAGCTGCTGAATGGCAGGCACGCTGTGAACTGGCTGCGCTTTATCGCATTATTGCGCATTATCGGATGACTGACCTGATTGATACCCACATCAGCCTAAGAGTCCCAGATCAACCAGACTGCTTTCTGATTAATCAATATGGTGTCGCATTTGAAAAAATGCGTGCCTCAACGCTGGTGAAGATTAATCATGAAGGGCAGGTGGTAGAAAGCTATGAACAAGACAAGCCAGTAAATATGGCAGGCTTTGTGATTCATTCTGCAATTCATGACGCGCATCCTCATCTGAACTGTGTCATTCATACGCATACCGCGGATGGAATTGCTGTTTCTGCGCAGAAACACGGCCTTCTCCCAATTTCCCAGCATGCCATGAAATTTTATCAGCATGTGGCCTATCACGAATATGAAGGCGTTGCGCTTTCAACTGACGAACAAGAACGCTTGATTCAGGACTTGGGCGACCATCGTGCCATGATTTTACGCAATCACGGGCTATTAACAGCTGGGGAAACCATTGCGCGGGCTTTTCATGAAATCTATTTCCTGGAACGCGCCTGTCAGGCACAGGTGAAGGCCTTAAGCGGCGGTGCCGAGTTGCATTATCCAGCTGAAGAAGTCCGAATTAAAACAGCCAAACAGTTCGCCAGTCCTCTCATTGAACCGATTTTACAGCGTGCCTGGCAGGCCGCTTTGTCCCTGATTGAGCATCAATATACGGAGTATGCATCATGATTGTTATTTCCAGTTCTGTACCAAATATTGAAGCCATTCTGGTCAAGTCTTTTCAAAAATATGCGCCAGCTGGTAGTTTCTGTACAGTTGACAGCCCTGAAGCTGAACAGGCAACCACGGTTGCTGCCTGGTTTCCAGATCTGGAAAAAGTGCAGCAGCTACCAAAGCTTGGCCTGATTCATTCGATTGCTGCTGGGGTAGAACATTTAAACTTAAATGCTGTACGCCCAGATCAAGCCGTTTGCCGGGTACTGGATCCACATCACCAAAAGGGCATGTTTGATTATCTGCTTTGGGGCGTGCTGTATTTTCAGCGTTATTTTGACCGCATGATCCAGCAGCAAAAGCAGCAGCTGTGGAAGCAGTATCGCCAGAGCTATAGCCATCATATCCAGATCGGGATTATGGGACTGGGGCATATGGGCGGATACGTAGCAGAACGTTTCGCAGACATGGGCTATCAAGTCTCTGGTTGGTCGAATTCCCCAAAAGACATTAATCAAGTCAAAAGTTATGTGGGTCAAGAACAGCTTTCCGAGTTCCTGGCGCAAAGTCAGATTCTGATTAACCTGCTACCCCTTACCGAAGAGAATACTGGGATTCTTTCTGCTGAATTATTTCAGCAACTGCCTGAACAGTCAGCTTTGATTCATGTCGGGCGTGGCCAGCATTTAATCGAGCAGGATTTATTGGATGCGCTGGATTCTGGTTATCTGCGTGGTGCAATTGTCGATGTCTTTGAGCAGGAGCCGTTACCTGCGGACCATCCATTCTGGCAGCACGAAAAAATTGTGGTAACGCCACATGTCGCCTCACATGCGCCGATGTCTGTGGTGGTAGAGCAGATTCTGGAAAATGACCGTCGTTTAAATCAAGGGCTGGATTTGTGTCATCAGGTGGATGTCAATAAAGGCTATTAATTGTAGGGATACAGACAAAAAATAAGGAAATTGATGATGTGGGAAATGATTCAGACCCAGGTTCAGCAAGGCGTCGCGACTTTAAGTTTTAATCGGCCAGATTCACTGAACAGTTTCAATCGGCAAATGCATGAGGAAGTGCAACAGGTTTTGAAAAGCTGGAATACGAATCCGGATATTCGGGTGATTGTGATTCTGGGTAATGGCCGGGCATTTTCTGCGGGGCAGGATCTAAAAGAACGTGCCGGACAGCTCGGCAATGTACCTTTGCCTCCCGAAGGTTCGCTGGCCAAATATTATAATCCTTTGATTAATTTGATTCGTAAAAGCCCTAAACCTGTGATTGCAGCGGTAAATGGTGTAGCTGCCGGTGCCGGGGCCAATATCGCACTGGCTTGCGATCTGGTCATTGCCAAAGAAAGTGCCAAATTTATTCAAGCCTTTTCAAAAATTGGCTTAATTCCTGATGCTGGTGGTACCTGGATGTTGCCGCGTTTGATCGGCTATGCACGCGCCATGGCACTAACTTTACTCGGTGAGCCTGTGCATGCCAAAGAAGCGGCTGAAATGGGCATGATCTGGAAAATGATCCCTGATGCAGAATTTGATGCTTATATCGGTGAACTGGCACAGCGACTGGCACAACAGCCGACTTATGCGCTGGCTTTAACCAAACAGGCCTTGCAGCGCAGTGCTGAAAATAACATGGACCAGCAACTGGAGCTGGAGCAAAACCTGCAATATCTGGCTCTGAGCAGTCAGGACTACAAAGAGGGTGTGCAGGCCTTTGTCGAAAAACGCCCTGCACAATTTACCGGACGCTAAGGAGAGCATTCATGAAAATTCAAACGCGTATCACCGAGCTTTTAGGCATTCGCTATCCGATTATTCAGGGCGGCATGATGTGGGTCGGTACTGCAGAAATGGCCAGTGCAGTCTCCAATGCGGGTGGTTTGGGAACGCTGACGGCATTGACACAACCCACACCTGAAGCGCTGACCAAGGAAATTGCACGTTGCCGTGAAATGACGGATCAGCCTTTTGCGGTCAATTTAACTTTATTACCCGCTGTAAACCCACCGCCGTATGCCGAATATCGTCAGGCCATTATTGAAAGTGGAATCAAGATTGTAGAAACGGCAGGTAACAAGCCACATGAACATATTGAGGCCTTTAAACAGCACGGCATCATTGTGATTCATAAATGTACCTCGGTCAGACATGCACTTTCAGCACAACGAATCGGTGCGGATGTAATCTCGATTGACGGTTTTGAATGTGCCGGCCATCCGGGTGAAGATGATATTCCTGGACTAATCCTGATTCCAGCAGCCGCTGATCAGCTCACTATACCGATTGTAGCGAGTGGTGGTTTTGCGGATGGTCGTGGTCTGGTAGCAGCACTCGCTTTAGGTGCTGAAGGCATCAATATGGGGACACGTTTCTGTGCCACACAAGAAGCGCCAATCCATCCCAACATCAAGCAGTTTTATGTCGACAATGATGAAAGGGCAACGCATCTGCTTTACCGCCAGTTCAGAAATACTGCGCGTGTTGCGAAAAATGCGGTATCTGATCTCGTCGTTAAAATGGGTGAAGATCCAAATCTGGAATTTGAACAGATTCGCCCTTATGTTAGTGGCTTAAAAGGCAAGCTGGCTTTGGAAAATGGTGATGTGGATGCAGGTGTACTGACAGCAGGTCAAGTGATGGGATTGATCCACGACATCCCGACTTGTCAAACGCTGATTGACAATATCATGCAAGAAGCCGAACAGATTGTTCAGCAACGTTTGGCTCAGTTTTTCCCGCGCTAGATCGATTTATTTTGATCATTTAATAAAAAGCCATTCATTACCGAATGGCTTTTTTATACCAAAGTTTTAATTTTTTAAATGTGATTTTTTATGTCATGACTAGATTTTATCCATGCACTTATATTATATTCGACCTAAAACATAATTTCGTATTATGAAATTAATTGTCATAAATATACAAATTAGAACTCATACAAGGGAATTACGATGAGAAATTATATTGCGCCATTAAAAGACATGAAGTTTGTCCTGAAAGATCTGCTCAATGTTGAACAGAAATACGAAGGCTATGCAAAGTTCGCAGACAAAGTTTCTATGGATATTATGGAACAATATCTGGAAGTCGCTGCTGATTTTTGCCAAAACGAACTTCTACCAATTAATGCGACAGGCGACCAGCAGGGCTGTCGTCTGCAAGATGGCGTCGTGACTACACCGGATGGTTTTAAAGCTGCTTATGACAAATATGTAGAACTTGGTTTTACCTCATTAACTGGTGATGAAAAATATGGTGGCCAAGGCTTCCCGACCTTATACCGTATTGCCATTTCAGAAATTATTACGGCGACTAACTGGTCTTGGGGTATGTACCCAGGCCTGTCTCATGGTGCGATGCGTACTTTAGAGCATCATGGTAGCGATGAACAGAAACAGAAATTCCTGGTACCTTTAATTGCAGGTCGCTGGACCGGAACCATGTGTTTAACTGAATCACATGCCGGTTCTGATCTGGGCCTGATCCGTACCAAAGCGGTGCCAAATGAAGATGGCAGCTACAGTATCAGCGGTGAGAAAATCTTTATTTCAGCAGGTGAGCATGACCTGGCTGAAAATATCGTACACATTGTATTGGCGCGTTTACCGGATGCGCCTGCAGGTACTAAAGGTATTTCGCTGTTTATCGTGCCTAAATACAATCTGGATGAAGCTGGAAATGTGGCTTCACGCAATGGTGTGGTGTGTAGCGCGATTGAACACAAGATGGGTATTCATGGCAATGCGACCTGTGTACTGAATTTTGATAATGCCAAAGGTTTCCTGATCGGGCCTGAAAACCGCGGTTTGAACTGCATGTTTACTTTCATGAACTCTGCGCGTATCGGCACAGCGATTCAAGGTTTGGCTGCAGCTGAATCTTCTTATCAAGGCGCGTTGGCTTATGCCAAAGACCGTCTGGCGATGCGTTCACTTGAAGGTGCCAAAGAGCCAAACCTACCTGCGGATCCAATCATCGTGCATCCAGCGGTGCGTAATATGCTACTGACTCAAAAAGTATTTGCAGAAGGTTCACGTGCCTTGGCTTACTATCTGGCGACTTATGCTGATATTGCGGAAGCAACGGACAATCCTGAAGAGAAGAAAGCTGCAGAAGACCGTCTGGCATTATTGACCCCAATTGCTAAAGCCTTAATGACCGAAACAGGTGTAGAAGCTGCCAAACACGGTATGCAGGTCTTTGGTGGACACGGCTATATTGCTGAACATGGCATGGAACAGATTGCCCGTGATGCACGTATTGCCAGTCTGTATGAAGGTACTACTGAAATTCAATCAATCGACTTGCTGGCGCGTAAAGTGCTAGGTTCAAAATTGGGTTTGCTCACTGCATTAACGGATGAGATTCAGGGCTTTGTTAAAGAGCATCAGCAACATGCCCAGTTTAACCAGCAGGTTGCACAAGTGAGCCAGCTGACTGAGCAATGGCTAGAATTAACCAAAACGATTCAGGCTCAGGCACAACAGTCTGCCAATGAAATCGGTGCGGCATCTGTGGATTACCTATATTTCTCTGGTTATGTGGTGTCTTCGTATTTATGGCTGAAAATGGCGATTACGGCGCAGCAAAAGATTGAAGAAGGTAATACTGATCCGTTCTATGCAGCGAAGATCAAAACGGCACAATTCTTCTTTGCCCGGATTCTGCCAAGAACTTCAACTCACGTTGCCAATATTCAGGCCGGTGGTGAGAGCCTGTTCCTGCTGACTCCTGAAGAGTTTAAATTCGATTAATCCTTTCACCCACGATCAATCTCTCGATCGTGGGTCTTTTTTTGTTACTACTTTTTTTATCCTGCACAAAACTCAATATCGATAGGTACTTTTCAGTATTACATCGGCCATAAAACAACAAGATCAGGAGTCTATATGGATTTAGACACGATTACTCGACAATGTCCTTATGGTGATCTGCAACTGACTTATCATGAAGTCGGACAGAAATCCTCATATCCCACCATCATTCTGATCCATGGTACGGGTGGAAATACGGACAAACATTTCAGCTATATTTTCCCCATGCTCGGTATCCATCAGCGGGTTTTATCGCTTGATTTGCATACTCCAGATAAAGCCGATCTGGCAGTGACTGATTTTAGTCAACAAGTTGAAGCACTGATCCAGCATGCAGTTGCAGAAGATGAAGCAATTACTGTGGTGGGTTATTCACTTGGTGCTGTGATTGCTGCACAAGTAGCTGCGAGTCTTAAACAGCGCGTGGCACGTTTGATTCTGTTAGCAGGTTGGGCAAAAACCAGCTCGGTGCAACAACTACGGACCACGATCTGGCAACAGCTATTTAACGATCAATCCGCAGCTTTACCGCATTTTGTGAATTATTGCCTGTATAGCGATGATTATTTGTCTGCACGTAGTGAACAGCAGGTGTTGGATCTGGCACGCTTCGTTAAGCCTTCTCAAGATGCAGCCAAACAGCGTGGACTGAATTATCGCATTGACATCACCGCCATTTTGCCGAACATCTCTGCGGAGACTTTGATCGTGGCTTGCCGTGAAGACCGGATGGTGCCTTTAGCGCAAGCAAAATTACTGTTTGCTTCGATTCAGAACAGCCGCTATATCGAAATAGCTTCAGGACATGCAATCCATATTGAAGCGCCAGCGGAAGTGGTGCAACTGATCAACCAGTTTAGCCAGCATCCAGAACAGTATCCGGCGAATCAGAAAATCCAGCCCATGATGCCTTAAAAAAAGGAGAAAAATAATGCAAGCTCAAGGACAGCGCAGCAAGATTTTAATTGTAGGCAGCGGTTTTGGTGGATTAGGCATGGCGATCCGTCTTAAACAGCAGGGCATTCACGATTTTAAAATCATTGAACGTGCAGCAGAAGTGGGCGGAACATGGCGGGATAATACCTATCCCGGTGTCGCCTGTGATGTACCGTCACATTTATATTCTTTCTCGTTTATTAAAAATCCCAACTGGTCACGTGTCTTTCCGCAAGGGGCAGAAATTCAACGTTACTTAATTCAATGCTGTGATCAGGAAAATATCCGGCCACATATTGATTTTCATACTCAGCTCGAAAAAGCCAGCTGGAATACCGAAAAACGTATCTGGAATATTCAGACATCTAAAGGTTCTTATGAAGCAAATTTTTTAATTACAGCAACCGGACATCTGGCAGATGAACATCTGCCACAAATTCCGGGACTAGAAGAATTTCAAGGTCAGGTCATGCATTCTGCACGTTGGAATCACGAAGTGAATCTGGATAATCAGCGTGTGGTTGTCGTGGGTTCAGGGGCTTCAGCTATCCAGCTTGTACCGGAAATTGCCAAAACAGCAAAAAGTCTGACCGTATTGCAACGCAGTGCGCCGTATATTTTACCGCGACCAGACCGGCCTTATTCTGAGTCAGAAAAACAGCTTTTCCGCAAAGAACCAGACAGCATGGCAGTGTTAAGACATTCTTTGTTCTGGGGCAATGAATACAATTTTGCCCAGCGCCGTAATCTGAAAAGTCAGATCGAGCGGGTCAAAAAAAACTGCCTGCAATTCTTGAAACACCAGATTTCAGATCCTAAATTACAGCAGAAACTCACACCGAATTATGAACCGGGCTGCAAGCGTTTATTGCTGTCCAATGATTATTATCCGACTTTTCTAAAACCCAATGTCACGCTTGAAGACTCAGCTTTGACTGAAATTACGAAAGATGGTGTGATCAGTAAGTCCGGCAATGAGTTTTCTGCAGATATCATCGTCTTTGCTACTGGATTTGAAGCAGCACGTCCACCTTATGCGGCAAAGGTGGTAGGTAAACATGGCTTAAGCCTTGAGCAGCAATGGTCTAGTGGTATGCAGGGTTATCAATCTACGACAGTCCATAATTTTCCAAACCTGTTCATTCTGAATGGTCCTAATACCGGAAGTGGGCATAACTCAGCGCTTTATTTTCTGGAAACCCAGTTTGATCTGGTACTGGACGCCTTGCAGTTTTTTGAACAGGAACAGATTCAGGTCTTTGAAGCCGATCAGAACGCTGAAAATCGCTATATGCAAGAGTTACAGCAGCTTTCCCAAGGCAGTGTCTGGTTATCAGAAAGCTGTAAAAGTTGGTATCTGGACCCAGTGAGTCGCAAGCTGACTTTGGTCTGGCCAGATTATGCGCATTCATTTAGAGACAAAAACCAGCATTTTATTCGCAGTGGTTACCATTATGAATACATGGAAAATGCTCAAAGAAAAGTTGTCTGATTTTTAAATTTTATTCATTAAAAAAACCAGTCTATTTGACTGGTTTTTTATTAAAAGATGATAGAGATTAATCTGCTTTTTGCGGATCATATAAGCGGTCACGTATAAACAGTGCAGGAATCAGACCGCAAATAAAATAGGCACCTGCCATTACCAATAGTCCCGTTCCAATTGAGCCTCCATGGGCAAAATAACCAATAGTGAGTGGGGCAAATACTGCTCCGATACGGCCTATATTGAATGCACCACCTACTGCTGTACCACGAATCGAAGTAGGGAAGCTTTCAGTCATATATGTGGCATTAATGGCAAATGGCATACCATATAAGAAGCCGAACATGAGCATCAGGTACAAGATATTGGTCGGTGTATTGAAATAAATTACAATCGGAAGAAACAGGGCTGTGCCCATGGTTCCAAAAGCGAACAAGGCACGTCGTCCGAAACGATCTGCCAGAATGCCTGCGACGATCTTGGCAAAAATCATGATCATAAACGTGCCAACCATATAGCCAGTCATGGCCTTAAAACTGATGCCCAGATCCGATTCGAGATAGGCAGGTAACCAGTTACTTAAACCGGCATAACCAAATTGCAGGGCACCTGCACTTAAAATCCATAGTAAAAACATCCAGCGGTGATTTTTATCTTTGAGAATGACTTTATAAGGATTCTGCTTTTTCACCTTAACTTTGCTAGCTGCTTCCTGACGTTTTAATTCACGTGAACGTAGCCATGAATCCGGTTCAGGAACAAGAAAATAAAGCAGAAAAGCCAGAACGATCGGGCAAATGGTAATCCAGTACAGCATACGCCAGCCATATTCAGGAATAATCCAGCCCGCCAGTAAAGTTGCACATAATGAACCTAAGGTAAAACCGGTCATAAGTGCTGCCAGAACAGTCGTCCGGTATTTTGTCGGAACATATTCTGACATTAAGGTATTACAGGCGATGTATAGGGAACCCAGTCCAATAGCTGCAATACTGCGGATAATTAAAAACTGATGGTAAGATTCTACAAAGCCCAAGGTGCAGGATAAGCTGGAAGCAAGAATCATATAAAATACAATAACTTTCACCCGGCCAAAACGGTCACAGGCCCAACCGCCAATTAATCCGCCAATCACTCCACCGACCAGACTCCAGCTCCCTAAGGCACCTGCCTGAACGGTGGTTAAATTAAATTCAGCTTTGATACTGGTAAGGCTATAGGCCAAGAAAGCCAGATCAACACCGTCTGCAAGTAAAATAAGAAAACATAGAATAAATGCGGTCATCCATATTTTTTTAGGCTGAACTGTGACCTGTTCAGCTTCTAGCACTGAAGTTTCATACGTCATCATCGACATCCTTTTCTTGTTACGTTGTTGTTTTATAAGAATGAATCTACATTCTTTTGTTGCTTTTACTGATTTATTATTTCGCTATAAGAAATTTTATATTATTAATTGATAAAATATATCCAAATAATTAGCCATAAAATTCGTGATTTTATTTGTAAAAATTTGAAATTAGCCAAATATTGCATTGATTTGGGAGGAAAGATAACGTTATTATTTTTTAATCAAAATAAAGTTTCACAATACAAAATAATTTTAAAATCAAGGATAGGAGTGCTGTAATGACAAGTCACCCATGGATGGAAGAATATAAAAAATGGAACGTCAATCCGGAATTTACCCGGCCCGATCCTGACAAAACTTTGAGTACGATGATTGCTGAGAATCTGCTTAAGTTTAAGGATAAGACTGCATTCTTTTATCTGGATCGAAAGTTCAGCTACCAGGAGATTGACGTTTATAGCCAGAAACTGGCTACTTACCTACAGAATCTAGGCCTAGCAGCCGGTAGCCGCATCGCGGTGATGTTGCCGAATATTATTCAATATCCGATTGCGACTTTCGCGATTATTCGTGCGGGTTATATTCTGGTTAATGTAAACCCGATGTACACCCAGCGTGAGTTGTATCATCAAGTTCAGGATTCAGGAGCAGAAGCCTTGATTATTCTGGGCTCAACCTTAGAACAGTTAAATAATCTGGATGAATGTTCTGCGCTAAAACATGTGATTTCTACCCATCCGCTCGATTTCATTCAGGATCAGTCAGTTTCAATTTATAGCCAAACAGCGCAATATCCTGATAAACATTTTTCTGACTTTAAGCAGGCCATTGATCAGGTACAGGTGATTGATTTTGTAGCGCCTGTACAGCAGCAGGAAGATACTGTCATTCTGCAATATACCGGTGGGACTACAGGTGTTTCCAAAGGGGCTGAACTCAGTCATCGCAATATCTTATTTAATATTGCCCAGAACAGTACGGTGTTTATCAGCCATTTTGGCGATCGTTATGCCACAGAAGGAGAATATGTATTTTGCGCCTTGCCGCTGTATCACATTTATGGTTTTACCATCTGCCTGTTCAGTTATGGACTAAGTCGCGGTTTTGCCAATGTCCTGATTCCAAATCCAAGAGATCTGGATGCATTGGTAGATCAATATCATAAGCATCCACCGACGGTGTTTCCGGGCGTGAATACCATGTTTAATGCATTGGCTCATCATCCACGTTTCCGCGAGCTGGATCACTCACGCCTAAAAACCACGACAGGCGGCGGTGCATCTGTTTTAAAAAATACAGCAGAATTATGGTACGAAGTCACAGGCTGTCATATCTATGAAGGCTACGGTCTTTCTGAGACCTCACCAACGGCAACATTTAACCCACCTTTAAGCAAGCGCTTTAGCGGTAGTATTGGCTTGCCATTGGCAGGCACAGAAATTCAGATTCTGGATGATAAAGGAAAACCTGTAGCACTTCATCAGGCTGGAGAAATTGCTATTCGCGGCCCTCAGGTGATGAAAGGTTACTGGAAGCAATCGGAAGCAACAGCACAGGTATTTACCAAAGATGGTTTCTTCCTGACAGGTGATATCGGTTGTATGGACGAGCAGGGTTATATCACCATTCTGGACCGTAAAAAGGACATGATTCTGGTCTCCGGCTTTAATGTCTATCCAAATGAGCTGGAAGGCGTTTTATCCAAACATCCTAAAGTACTGGAATGTGCCGTCATTGGAGTGGATGATGAAAAATCTGGACAAGTTCCGAAAGCCTTTATTGTAAAACAGGATACCAGTCTGACCGAGAATGAAGTCATGACTTATCTGAGACTACAATTGACCAGTTATAAGCTGCCAAAATATATTGAGTTTGTGTCTGGATTGCCAAAGTCTGCAGTCGGTAAAATTCTACGCCGTGAGTTGCCTAAAACCGTGCAGCCGGATGCCAAAGCCTGCTGAGAAATGACATAGTCAAAATAAAAAAAGGAATCTTTCGATCATTGCTGTCCCACAATTTTTCACAAGAGGAAGCTCAAATGAGCTTCCTCTTGTTTTATGGGTATTTTATCGGGTGAAAATAAAGCTTTTAAAGTTCTTCTTTCAAACAAATTCACTTGAATTATTCTGAGTAAACGTTGAACTGTCCAACCTGTTTTTCCTAAAT